>JBBAPY010000034.1:0-16576 GCA_040400635.1 Rhodoferax sp. | reverse complement strand
GGGGTGTGGACAAAGGTTTGCAAAGTTTCCGAGGCCAGCCTCTGGCTTTGCATAGCTTAGAGCGCCTGCGCGGCACCGGCAAAGTCGGCCCGGTCATGCTCAATGCCAACCGCAATCTTGAACAGTACGAAGCCTTTGGCGCACCGGTATGGCCCGATGGCCTGGCCGATTACGCCGGTCCGCTGGCCGGTTTTCTGGTGGGGCTGGCGCATTGCCAGACGCCTTATCTGCTGACTTTGCCCTGCGACACGCCTTTGTTTCCGCTGGACTTGGTGCCGCGCCTGTGCGCTGCGCTGGAGGCGCAAGACGCTCAAATTGCCATGGCCGCTGCGCCCGAGCGCGACGAGCAAGGTCAAACGCGCCTTCGCAAGCAGCCCGTGTTTTGCCTGCTACGCGCCGATCTATTGCCCGGCCTGCTGAAATTTACGCAAGCGGGCGGGCGCAAGATAGACGCCTGGGCTGCGCAGCAGCGCTTGGCTATCGTGCCCTTCGACCAGCCGGGCGATGATCCCTTGGCCTTCTTCAACGCCAATACCCTGGACGAACTGCAGGCCTTGGAAGCGCAGGCCGGGGCTGCAAAAGCGCCCTAAATTCACCCCAAGCATTCCTTCGGGCCTGGCATTGGGGGTCGCGCATGACAATGCTGCCTGGCAACTGCTGCATTGCGTCATTCAAGCATTGAATGGCTTAATGTAGCGATTCAATTGGACGCCAATAGATCTATGCACCCATACTCTGGCGCTAATTCCATGGGTACTTGTACCCCAACGCCATGACCCAGACCCCTGTTTCCAGTCCCGCCGCCGTCCGTTTGGGCACGGTGGACGATATGCGCAAGCGCATCCGCAGCAAAAGCAAGCTCAAAGGCCGCCAGCCCGAGGACACCTCGGTTTTGGAAGTGCAGACTCTCCTTGGCGATGGCCCGCTCCCGCGTGAGTTGCTGATTGAATACCTGCACAAGCTCAACGACACTTTCCGCTGCCTGCACGATAGGCACTTGGTGGCGCTGGCCAAGCAAATGCGCATCGGGATGGCCGAGGTGTTTGAAGTGGCCACCTTCTATCACCACTTCGAAGTGCTGCGCGGGGACGCGCAGGCTGCCGCCATCACCGTCCGGGTTTGCGACGGCCTGAGTTGCGAAATGGCCGGTGCCAAAGACTTGCTGGCACGCTTGCCAGCCATTTTGGGGCGTGACGATGTGCGCGTGATTGCAGCGCCTTGCATTGGTCGTTGCGAACAAGCCCCCGCCGCCGTGGTGGATCAGAACCCGGTCCCTTTTGCTACGCCAGATCTGGTCGCCGCTGCGGTGCAAGCGCAAGCTTGCCAACACCCGGCCGCCGCGCAAGACGCCGTGTTTGATGCCGCTGCACATAGCGAAAAAGCGGTGTCGCCTGCCCGGGCCGATGTGCAAGTCGCCCCTGCGTACGTGGGCTTGCAAGTCTATGTGGCGCAGGGCGGTTATCAGTTGGCCGCAGCCTTGTCTGAGGGTAAGCAGGACGGTGAATCTATTGTCAAAGCCATGGAAGACTCGGGCCTGCGCGGTCTGGGCGGCGCCGGCTTTCCGGCCGGCCGCAAATGGCGCATCGTGCGCGACCAGCCTGCGCCTAAGCTCATGGCGGTCAATATCGACGAAGGCGAGCCTGGTACCTTCAAAGACCGTACCTATTTGGAGCGCGACCCCCACCGTTTTCTCGAAGGCATGCTGGTTGCCGCACAGGTCGTCGGCATAGACGCTTGCTACATCTATTTGCGCGACGAATACCACGGTTGCCGCGCCATCCTGGAGCAGGAAATTGCGGCTTTGCAGGCGAATCCGCCGTGCCCGCTGCCCACGATTTATTTGCGCCGTGGCGCCGGTGCCTACATCTGCGGCGAAGAGTCAGCCATGATTGAAAGCATTGAGGGCAAGCGCGGCGAGCCGCGTATGCGCCCGCCCTATATCGCGCAAGTGGGTCTGTTTGGGCGCCCCACACTAGAGCACAACTTCGAGACGCTGTACTGGGTGCGCGACATCGTGCAAAAAGGCCCGCAGTGGTTCAGTAGCTTCGGGCGCAATGGGCGTAAAGGTTTGCGCAGTTTTAGCGTCAGTGGCCGGGTGAAACACCCCGGCGTCAAGCTGGCACCAGCCGGTATCAGCCTGCGCGAATTGGTAGATGAATATTGCGGCGGCATGGCCGATGGCCACAGCCTGTACGCCTATCTACCTGGTGGCGCATCGGGCGGCATATTGCCGGCCAGTATGGCCGACATTCCCCTGGACTTTGACACCTTGCAGCCCCATGGCTGTTTTATCGGCTCGGCAGCGGTCATCGTGCTGGGCGACAAAGACAAGGCGCGCGATGCCGCGCTCAACATGATGCGCTTTTTCGCGCACGAGAGCTGTGGCCAGTGCACGCCTTGCCGCGTTGGCACCGATAAAGCTGCCACTTTGATGCAAGCGGCGCATTGGGACCACCAGACGCTGGAAGACCTCAACATCGTGATGACCGACGCCTCAATTTGCGGCCTCGGCCAGGCAGCGCCCAACCCGGTGCGTTGCGTTCAAAAATATTTCCCCCAAGAGGTGGCCTGATATGAATGCACCTGCCAAGCTGTCCGAAGTGACGCTCAAAACGATCGAGTTCAAGCTCGATGCGCAAACCATCCACGCCTTTGAGGGTGAAACCATTCTCAAAGCCGCCAAGCGCCATGGCGTGGATATTCCGCACCTTTGCTACAAAGACGGGATGCGCGCCGACGGCAATTGCCGCGCTTGCGTGGTCGAGATCAAAGGCGAGCGTACCCTGGCCCCCAGCTGCTGCCGCAGCGCCACCGAGGGCATGGAGGTGCAGGCGCACAGTGAGCGCGCGGTCAAGAGCCAAAAGTTGGTGCTGGAGATGCTGCTCTCCGATATGCCAGATGTGGGGTACAAATGGAACGATGCCTCTTTTGCCACGGCGGCGCCGGGCGACGAAGGGGCACAGGCCAAAGCACATCACCATGGGCAGCACGGCGAACTCAGTGATTGGGCGGCTCGCATGGACGTCACGGTCCGCCCGGAGCTCAAAGCCTTGCGCCGCGAGCAACCCAAGTCCGATATGTCGCACCCCGCGATGGCGGTGAACCTGGATGCTTGTATTCAGTGCAACCGCTGCGTGCGTGCCTGTCGCGAAGAGCAGGTGAACGACGTGATCGGCTACGCCATGCGCGGCTCGCACAGCGAAATCGTTTTTGACCTGCACGACCCCATGGGCGACAGCACTTGCGTGGCTTGCGGCGAATGTGTGCAAGCTTGCCCCACCGGTGCGCTCATGCCCAAGACGCAAGTGGGCAGCCAGGTGGTGGACAAAAAAGTGGACTCGGTCTGCCCGTTTTGCGGCGTCGGTTGCCTGCTAACCTACAACGTGAAAGACAACGTCATCGTCAGCGTAGACGGACGCGACGGCCCGGCCAACCACAGCCGCTTGTGCGTCAAAGGCCGCTTTGGCTTTGACTATGCGGCCAGCCCGCAGCGCCTGACGGTGCCGCTGATTCGCAAAGCCGGCGTGGGCAAAGACCCGGAGCAGATCAACCACCTCAACCGCGATACCGCGGATTGGTCGGACGTATTCCGCGAAGCCACCTGGGAAGAAGCCATGGCGCTGGCCGCCGGTGGCCTCAAAGGTTTGCGCGACGCCCATGGCCCCAAATCGCTGGCTGGTTTCGGCTCGGCCAAAGGGAGTAATGAAGAAGCGTATTTGTTCCAAAAGCTGGTGCGCACCGGCTTTGGCAGCAACAACGTAGACCACTGCACCCGCTTGTGCCATGCCTCCAGTGTGGCGGCACTCCTCGAAGGCGTAGGCTCAGGGGCTGTGAGCAACCAGGTCAACGACGTGGAGCACGCAGATCTGATTTTTATCATTGGCTCCAACCCCACGTCCAACCACCCGGTAGCGGCCACCTGGATGAAAAACGCCGCCAAGCGCGGCGCCAAAATCGTGCTGGCCGATCCGCGCATCACCGACATCGGGCAACACGCCTGGCGCACCTTGCAGTTCAAGGCCGACACCGATGTGGCCATGCTCAATGCACTGATCCACACGGTGATTGAAGAAGGCCTGACCGACGAAACCTTTATCGCCAACCGCACCAGTAATTACGAAGCACTACGGGACAACGTCAAAGGCTATAGCCCCGAAGCCATGGCACCGATTTGCGGTATCCCTGCCCAAACTTTGCGCGAAGTAGCCCGGGCGTTTGCCAAGGCCAAAGGTGCGATGATTTTGTGGGGCATGGGCATCAGCCAGCATGTGCACGGCACCGACAACGCGCGCTGCCTGATCGCGCTGGTCAGCGTCACTGGCCAGATCGGCAAACCCGGCTCGGGCCTGCATCCGCTGCGCGGCCAAAACAATGTGCAGGGCGCCTCAGACGCGGGCCTGATTCCGATGATGTTCCCCAACTACCAGCGTGTGGACAACGCCGCAGCGCATGCCTGGTTTGAAGACTTCTGGGACACCAAGCTGGACGACAAGCCAGGCTACACCGTGGTGGAAATCATGCACAAAGCGCTGGCCGAGGACAGCGATCCGCACAAGATTCGCGGCATGTACATCATGGGGGAAAACCCCGCTATGAGCGACCCGGACCTCAACCACGCGCGCCACGCCCTGGCCAGTTTGGACCACTTGGTGGTGCAAGACATTTTCATGACCGAGACGGCCTGGCTCGCTGACGTGGTGTTACCGGCCACCGCATGGCCCGAAAAAACCGGCACCGTTAGCAACACCGACCGCATGGTGCAACTGGGCAAGCAGGCCTTGAACCCGCCCGGTCAGGCCCGTGCCGATTTGTGGATATTGCAAGACCTGGCCAAGCGTATCGGTTTGCCCTGGGATTACCAGGGCGAGCACGATGGCGTGGCCGCCGTCTATGACGAAATGCGCCGCGCTATGCACGCGGCTATTTCGGGTATCACCTGGGAGCGTTTGCAGCGCGAGTCCAGTGTGACCTATCCCTGCCTAAGCGAAGATGCGCCGGGCTTGCCGACGGTATTTATCGACAAATTCCCGACCGCCAGTGGCCGCGTCAAATTGGTGCCAGCGGACATCATCCCCGCCAACGAGCGTCCAGATGCTGCTTACCCCTTTGTGCTGATTACCGGCCGGCAGTTGGAACATTGGCATACCGGCAGCATGACGCGCCGCGCCAAGGTTTTGGACGCGATTGAGCCTATGGCTACTGCCTCCATGTGTGGCGCGGACCTGAAGGCCATGGGCGTGGAGGCGGGCGACATCATCACCATCGCCTCACGCCGGGGCGAAGTGGCGCTGCACGTACGCCGCGACGATGGCACGCCGCAAGGCGCAGTGTTTGTGCCCTTTGCCTATTACGAGGCCGCAGCCAACGAATTGACCAACTCCGCGCTGGACCCCGTGGGCAAAATCCCTGAGTTCAAGTACTGCGCGGTGGCGGTCAGTAAAGGCGGCAGCACCCGAGAAAACGCAGGCTTTGGTGTCAATGATCCGGTGGCGGAGGCGACTGCATGACCATGCAGACCTTGCCTCGCGTGCCCCTCAAACCACGCTTACCGCGCCTGAGCCGTGCCCAGGTGGCAGTGACCCGTTCTATCGAGGTGCTCAACGAATACGGCGAAACCCAAAGCCTGCAAATCCCCGCCGAAAGGGCGCTCACGGTGTATGTAGACAAGCGCGAAATCGTCACCCTCATGACCCTGGGAGCGCAGCCTGAGTGGCTGGTGCTGGGCTATTTGCTCAACCAGCGATTGGTCGCCTCCGCCCAGGAAGTGGAGTCCATTACCGTGGACTGGGAAGTGGGCGCCGCGGCGGTGAAGACTTACCAAGGTATTGTCAACTTAGAGAAAAAAACCGCCAAGCGCGTGGTTACCACCGGCTGCGGGCAAGGCAGTGTGTTTGGTGATTTGATGGCAGATGTCGATAGCATCCAATTGCCCCCGGCCACCATCACCCAAAGCCAGCTTTACGGCATCGTCAACACCATCCGCCTGAACGACAGCATTTACAAAACCGCAGGCTCAGTGCACGGCTGCGCATTGTTTCAGGGTGAGCACATGCTGATGTTTGTGGAAGACGTAGGCCGCCACAATGCGCTAGACGCTATTGCCGGTTGGATGGCTATGCAGCCCAACGAAAGTGCCGGGCAGGGCGCACGCACTGGCATGAGCGCGCAAGACAAAGTGTTCTACACCACCGGACGCCTGACCAGCGAGATGATCATCAAGTCGGCGCAAATGGGCGTGCCTATCGTCATCTCGCGCAGCGGCATCACGCAGATGGGCCACCAGGTAGCGCAAAGCCTGAACCTGTGCGCCATTGGCCGGGCCACCAACAAGCGCTTTTTGTGCTTTAGCGCGCCCGAGCGATTGGTGCTGGAGACGGCGTTGGCGGGGGCGCGCTTGAAGGTGGCTTGAGTCAAACCTCCAGGCAAAGCCCTCAATTCTTAGCCCACCTTCGCAACACCAGCGCCAGCACCACACCCACTAGCACGGCCGCCACCAAATCGACCAACACGGTTAGAGAAAAGGTGATGAGCAGCACCAGCACATCCGGGCGCGAGGGGCTGCGGGCGATGTGGAAAAAATGTTTCAGGTCACTCATGTTGTAGGCGACGACGAACAAAATCGCTGCCAGCGCGCCCAGCGGAATTTGCCCAGCGAGCGGCGCAAGAAAGAGCAGGGTGGCTATCAGCGTGAGGCTGTGGGTGATGCCGGCTATGGGGTTGGTGCCGCCATTGCGAATATTGGTGGCGGTGCGGGCGATGGCGCCGGTGGCTGCAAAACCGCCAAACAAAGGCGCGACGATATTGGCAATGCCCTGGCCGATCAGCTCTTGGTTGGAGTCATGCGTCAGCCCGGCCATGCCATCGGCGACGACTGCTGACAACAACGATTCAATGGCCCCCAACAGGGCGATTGATACAGCGGGCTCTATCAGCGGTATCAGGCCTGCCGATGTGATGGCAGGCCATTGCAAGCTGGGCAAGCCCTGGGGTATGCCGCCAAAGGCACTGCCGATAGTGGCTACGCCACCCCATTGAAAAACGGCTTGTAGCACTGTTGCCACCACCATAGCCACCAGCGGCCCGGGTACGCGTTGCATGCGCGGTAGTTTGGGCGCATAAAGCACCAGTACCAAACTGAGCAGTGACAAGCCCAACGTGGCCAGATGCAATTGCGGTAATACCTGTACGAGCGCTACAAATTTTTCATGGAAGTGGACACCTTGCGTAGCCGGTAGTCCGAAAAAATACTTCCATTGCCCAACAAAAATTATCACACCTATGCCAGTGGTAAAGCCGGCAATCACTGGCCCGGGAATGAACTTGATCACCCCTCCCAAACGCAGCAGGCCCATCAGCGCCAACATCACCCCCGCCATGAGGGTGGCAATCTGTAAGCCGGCGATGCGGTGCGTGGCCGTGATGCCGCTCAAGATAGCGATAAACGCGCCGGTGGGGCCGGCAATCTGTACGCGGCTGCCGCCTAAAACGCTCACCAAAACACCGGCAACGATAGCGGTGTAAATACCTTGCTCCGGCCGCGCGCCCGAGGCAATCGCAAAAGCCATGGCCAGGGGTAGCGCTACCACGCCGACCACCACGCCTGCCACAATATTGGGCAGCCAACTGGCTTTACCGTACTGACCGGCGGTGCGGGATTCGAGCAAGGCAATCATGGGCGCGGGAATGCTTTCTCTGGGGGCCGCGACCGAAGGGTCTGGCGGTGATCGACCATTATGCGCCGCACCTGGTAGTTGCTGGCTTGGCTGGAGGTGGTGTGTACGCCTTGTGGCAGGCCTGTCAGCGCCCAATTGCTATTCAAATAGGCAAGGGTTATTCCGCATTGATGCCTTCTGCGGTGGCGAACATACTGGCCCACTTGCCTGTGGTGCCCAATGGAAGTAGAAATTCATACGGACCGAAGATCTCTTTGTCAAAGGCAATGTGGTACCTGCTTGACACACTGGTGGCCATTACGGGTACTTAACAAAGGGGCACGCAATCGCATCACCCATGCGGTTTAAAGAAGCTCCATTTTTGATAGGCTGCCATAAAGCAGTCCTATTTTTTGCTGTCACACCACTTAGGGGGATTTATGGTCAATCAAACTTTGTCCGAAGACGAAAAAGTCTTGCATGCAATGGGCTATGCCCAAGAGCTGTCACGGCGCATGGGCGGTTTTCAAAACTTTGCCATCTCGTTTTCGATTATTTGCATTTTGTCGGGCGGCTTTGGTTCCTTTCCCATTGCCTTGTCCACCGGCGGTGGCTTCTCGCTAACGGTGGGTTGGCTGGTGGGTGGCGTGTTCGCTTTGGTGGTGGCGGCGGGCTTGGGGCAGATTGCCTCGGCTTACCCAACGGCGGGTGGCCTTTACCACTGGTCATCCATTTTGGGTGGGCGCTTCTGGGGTTGGGCCACGGCCTATGTCAATTTACTGGGCTTGTTGTTCGTGGTGCCAGCGGTCAATGTGTTCTTGTACACCATCACCAAAGACTTGTGGTTTGGCGCAGTGATGGGTGTGGATGTCAGTACCTGGACGACGACAACGCAAATCGTGGCGGTCGCGGCTATCACGGCTGCGCAGGCCTTGCTCAACCATTTCGGTATCCGCCTTACCACCATCATGACCGATTTTGCAGGTTACCTGATCTTTGTGGTGACGGTGGTGCTGATCATTATGTTCCTGCTGGCCGCACCCTCTATCGACTTTACCAAGGCCTTTGCATTCACCAACTTTAGCGGTGCATCCGGTGGCGATGTGGCGCCCGAGTCTGGCCCTTTGATGGCTTTTGTCATAGGCTTGCTCTACCCCTTATTCACTATTACCGGCTTTGATGCCTCGGCCCATACTTCCGAGGAAACTAAAGATGCGCGCAACACCGTGCACCTGGGCATGCTCCATGCTGTTGGCTTGTCGCTGGTTTTTGGTTTTGTACTTATTCTGTCCATGATTTTTGCTGTACCAGACCTGGCTGCAGCTGCTAAAACCGGCTGGGCGTCTTTTAACAACTTGTTTATCGCCGCCATCTTGGGCAGCCCCTTGGGCAAGCTGATGTTGTTGGCCGTGATCGTGTCGAATTTTTTGTGTGCGTTGGCCGCGGTGACCTCTACCTCGCGCATGATTTACGCCTTTGCCCGCGACGATGGTTTACCGTTTTCAGGCTTGCTCAAAAGTGTGAGCGTGAAGTACCGTACGCCCGTGGCTGCGATTTGGGCGACTGCCTTTTTGACCAGTCTGCTTACCGCCATCACTACGCCACTGGGCGCGTTTGCGGCGCTGTCCACGGGTAGCGCGATGTATTTGTACATCTCGTACGGCATGCCCATCATGGCGGGCTTTTTTGTCGAAGGCAAAAGTTGGAACACCTTTGGTCCCTTTCGCCTGGGCGCCTTGTCCAAGCCCTTTGCCCTCATCGTGATGGTGGGCACGGTGGTCGTGGCGATTGCTGGCCATGTGTTTGTGCCCAGCATTCCCGCTGATCCAGCCACCGGGGCCAGTTTTGTACCGGGCCTTGCCTATTATTCAGCGGGCTTTGCCCTGTTGCTTGCGGTATTGTGGTTTGGTATTGAGAACAAGCGTTTTAAGGGCCCGCCTGTGGGCGAGGAAATAGAGAAGCGACAGGAAGCCATTGCCGCCCAAGAAAAAGCACTGGCGAATTAAGCTGCCCAGGGAAGGCTCTAAAGCAAACGCATCTGTATTTTCCAAACGGCCAAGCGATGGGTTGCGGCTATATTGCTGCCCAACATAGGAGATATCGATGAAATCACGCGCCGCAGTCGCTTTCGGGGCCAATCAGCCACTTCAAATCGTTGAGATCGATGTCGCGCCGCCGCGTGCGGGTGAAGTGCTGGTGCGCATCACCCACACCGGCGTATGCCACACCGACGCCTACACCTTGTCCGGCGATGATCCGGAAGGTTTGTTCCCCGCAGTATTGGGGCACGAGGGCGCGGGCATCGTGGTCGAGGTGGGCGAGGGCGTCACCAGCGTGGCGCTGGGGGACCATGTGATTCCGCTGTACACCGCCGAATGCCGCATGTGCAAATTTTGTTTGTCCGGCAAAACCAATTTGTGCCAAGCCGTGCGCGCCACCCAGGGACGTGGCGTGATGCCCGATGGCACCTCGCGCCTGAGCTACCAAGGCCAGCCGCTATTCCATTACATGGGCACCAGCACCTTTAGCGAATACACCGTGGTGGCTGAAGTGTCCCTCGCCAAAATCAACCCGGCGGCTGACCCACAAAAAGTATGTTTGCTGGGCTGCGGCGTCACCACCGGCCTTGGCGCGGTGAGCAACACCGCCAAGGTCAAGGCCGGCGACAGCGTGGCGGTGTTTGGTCTGGGCGGCATCGGCCTGGCGGTGGTGCAAGGTGCGCGCCTGGCAGGCGCTGGGCGCATCATCGGCATAGACACCAACCCCGGTAAATTCGATCTGGCCCGCACCATGGGCGCCACCGACTGCATCAACCCACGTGACTTTGACAAACCGATTCAAGAAGTTATCGTTGAGCTGACCGATGGCGGTGTGGACTTCAGCTTTGAGTGCATAGGCAATGTGCAGGTCATGCGTGCCGCACTGGAGTGTTGTCACAAAGGCTGGGGCGAGAGCATCATCATCGGCGTAGCCGGTGCCGGGCAGGAGATCAGTACGCGGCCCTTCCAACTGGTTACCGGTCGCGTCTGGCGCGGCAGTGCTTTTGGTGGCGTCAAAGGCCGCACCCAATTGCCCGGCATGGTCGAGCAAGCTATGCGCGGCGAAATCGCGCTTGACGCCTTTGTCACCCACACCATGCCGCTAGAGCGCATCAACGAGGCTTTTGATTTGATGCACCAAGGTAAGTCGATTCGCACGGTGATTCATTTTTAAATACCGCATTACGCGGCGCGTACTTTCGGCCGGGCCGTTTTCATGCAAATGTCCTACCTGCGCATAGACGCCGCCAGCCGCCGCGTGTCGCTTGACGCGCGCGACCCGGCTTTTTATCAAAACCCTAACGCGGCCTACGCTGCTTTGCACGCGCAGTGCACCTTGTTTTACTGGGAAGAACAGGCGCAGTGGTTTTGCTGCGGCTATGCACAGGTCAATAGCTTGTTGCGTGACAAACGCTTTGGCCGACAGATACTGCATGTGGCCACGCGCCAGGAGCTAGGCCTGCCCGAGCCGGCGCCGCATCTGCGCGACTTTGACCAGGCCGAGCAATGGTCGCTGTTGTCACTCGAGCCGCCCGAGCACACGCGCCTGCGCACCATGGTCAACCGCGCTTTTGTGTCGAGGCAGATAGAACGCTTTCGCCCGCAAATCGCTACGCTGGCGCATGCCTTGATCGACCGCTTTGCAAGCCAGGGCCATGTTGAGTTACTCAGCGCGTTTGCTGACACCATCCCCGTCACCATCATTGCGCGCCTGCTGGGCGTGCCTGAGGCCATGGGCCCACAGCTGCTGCGCTGGTCGCACGACTATGTGCGCACGTATATGTTTGGCCGCACGCGGGCCGACGAGCTGGCCGCCAACCAGGCGGCAGGCGAATTTGCCGCCTATGTGCGCGGCCTGATCGTGCAGCGCCGCAGCCAGCCGCAAGACGACCTGATCAGCAGCATGATCCGCAGCGACCGCTCTGGCACGCCTATGAGCGACGAGGAACTGGTCTCCACCATCATCGTGTTGCTCAAAGCCGGGCACGAAGCGACGGTGCACCAAATCGGCAACGCTGTCACCACCATCCTCGGCAGCGGGTTGGACCCGGCCACCTTGTTTGCCGACGAAACCGCAACCCTTGCCACGGTGGAAGAGTGCCTGCGCATTTGCGCCCCGGTGCATATTTTTTCGCGCTACGCGCTGCAAGACCTGCAACTGGCCGAAGGCGTGCACATCCAAAAAGGCCAAAGCATGGGGCTCATCCTGGCCGCCGCCAACCTGGACCCGCTGCAATTTACCGAGCCCCTGCGCTTTATGCCGCAGCGCAAGCAAGGCGCCAACCTGTCCTTTGGTGCTGGCATTCACTTTTGCATCGGCGCGCCGCTGGCAAGGCTGGAGTTGCAAATCGCGCTACCCATCCTTTTTGCCCGACTGCCCGGCTTGCGTCTGGCGCACCGGCCGGTGGTCAAAGATGTGTACCACTTTCATGGGCTGGAGCGGGTGGATTTGGTGTGGGGCTAGGGCGAACCCGGGCATTGCAAGTTGAAAATAGATCTACAATAATGTATATCTTTTGGAGCCACTATGAACCTGCAAGTTGCCAAATGGGGTAATAGCCTTGCGGTACGCATCCCCGCCGCCTATGTGCGCCAAACCGGCCTGAAAGAAGGCGACCAACTGCTAGCCCAACTGGGAACCGACGGCGCATTGCACCTGAGTGCGCCCTCGCGTTGGAACCGCAAAGCTTTTGCCCAAGAATTGGCGCGCGACACCCAAGACATGCCGCTGGGTAGCCCGGTCATGGAGCAATTGCGCCAAGAGGCGCGCTATTGATGCTGTACGTGGATACCAGCGTAATGGTCGCGCTATGCACCCATGAAGCTAAAACAGCCCAAGCGCACAAGTGGTACGCCGCCTGTACCGACGACATTGCAAGCGCCGCCTGGTGCGTCACCGAATTTGCCAGCGCTCTGGGCATCAAACAGCGCACCGGGCAATTGACAGCGGACCAAGCGCATACCGCATGGGCGCAGTTTGAACGCATGTGCGCCAATGACTTGCAATTGCTGCCAGTCGAACCTGGCCATTTTTACCAAGCTGCCACGCTGTGCAAGGATGTAAGCGCTGCCTTGCGCGCCGGTGATGCGCTGCACCTGGCCTGCGCCATCCACGCCCGTGCCACAGGCCTCATTACGCTGGACAGCGTCATGGCTAAAAATGCCAAACGCTTGAAGCTCAAACCGCTGACGCTGTAGCCGCAGTCCCCGTTTGGCATGGTGCCTGTTGCGCTTCATTTAAAAACTGGTTAAAGTAATGATTCCTTACTTTAGGATAAGAGCATGCTTGCCAAAATCACCGCCAAAAACCAACTCACCCTGCCCAAGAGCCTAACGCAGGCCGTGGGGGCGACCGAATACTTTGATGTGGAGGCGCGTGACGGGCAGCTCATCTTGACGCCCGTGCGCATTCAGCGTGGCGATGCGGTGCGCGCCAAATTGGCCGAGTTGGATCTGACAGACGATGACATGGCCGCCGCGGTGGCATGGGCCAGAGCGCCTGCGGCAGCTACAGCCATGGTCAACGAGCCTGCTGCGGCTTATGAGGTGACGCCTGCCAAGTCCAAGAAGGCGGCTGCCAAAAAGGCCAAGCCCACAGCATGAGCGCCACTTTTCGCGTGGTGCTGGACACCAACGTGGTCTTATCTGCGCTGGTGTTTCGCACTGGCGCAGCCGGTCAGGTGCGGCAGGCTTGGCAGCATGGACTGGTGTTGCCCCTGGCCAGCACAGCCACGGTGCAAGAGCTGGTGCGTGTGTTGGCTTACCCCAAGTTCCGTTTGTCCTCCGCGGAACAAGACGAGTTGCTGGCCGACTTCTTGCCGTATGCCGAAACTGTGCGCATACCCCAGCCACCTCCCACGGTGCCCTATTGTCGCGATGTATTGGATGAGCCTTTCATGCACTTGGCGGTGGCAGGCAAAGCGCAGGTGCTGGTGGCTGGCGACCGCGATTTGCTGGCCGTTGCCGCCGAGTTTGAGCGGCAGAGTTTGTGCCCCATTTTGACCTTGGATGCGTTTTGCAAGATGAATGTATTCGCTATTCGCGAATAGCGAATGCATCGGCTATTTCAAAGTTGTCTTGGATGAATGTTCTGGATTTTGCTTCATTTGAAGCCAAAATTGCTTCCTGGCCAAGGTTTCTGGAGCCCTCATAATCCCCCCTGCGCCCCAACGGTTTTTGCAGCCGGAACGGGGCAGGCATAAAAACCAATCCTTTCAAACTTCACCCCCCTTATGAAAATCAATACCGGCCGTCCCGTCACCATGGGGCCTTCTTGCATGGTGACCTGCCCGCATTCTTTGGCTTCCGCAGCGGGAGCGGACGTGTTGCGCGCCGGTGGCTCGGCGGTGGATGCAGCCATCGCCACCGCCGCTGCCCTGGCGGTGCTCTACCCGCATATGACGGGCGTGGGCGGCGATGCCTTTTGGCTGATTTACGACGCCAAAAGCAAAGCAGTGCGCTACCTGGACGGCGGCGGGCGCGCGGCGGCCAGCGCCACGGTGGATTGGTACAAAAGCCAAGGGCATGGCGAGATTCCGTTTCGTGGCATCCTGCCCGCGACGACCACCACGCCCGGCGCGGTGGCCAGCTGGGCCGAGGCCCACGCCGCCTACGGCAAGCTGCCTTTGGCGCGCAATCTGCAAAGCGCCATAGGCTATGCCCGCAACGGGGCTCCTGTGACAGCGCGCTTGTCTGGCTTTATCGAGGCCACGGCCAAAGACCTGGCGCCCCATGCCGAAAGCATGGCCATCTTCATGCCCGATGGCAAGACTCCGCGCCCCGGCGCGCTCTTGCGCAACCCCGGCCTGGCCAAGACTTTGCAAGCCATTGCCGAGCGTGGCCGCGCTGGTTTTTACGAGGGCGAAGTAGGGCGCGAGTTGGCACGCTTTGCCAAGGAAAAAGGCGGCTTGTTTACCGAAGCCGACCTGGCCGCGCAGACCGCGCGCTGGGGAGAGCCCATTAGTGGCACTTACCGGGACGTGAAGATTTTTGAGACGCCTGCGCCCACGCAAGGCTTTACCGTGCTGGAAATGCTCAATTTGCTAGAGCCGCTGGAGCTGCGCAAGCACCCGCACTTGGGCGCAGACCATGTGCATTTACTGGTGCAGGCCAAGCAGATCGCCTACCACGACCGCGACCGCCATTTGGCCGACCCCACCTTTGCCGATGTGCCCATGGAGCGCCTTATTTCCAAGGCCTACGCCGACGAGCGCCGCAGCCTGATGGACCCGGCGCGCGCCTTGCCCTGGGACAAAGTGCCTTCTTATGGCAGCCTAAGCGGCGACACCGTGTTTATCGCCACCGTGGATGCTGAAGGCAACGCCGTGGCGCTGATCCACAGCCTGTATGGCGTGTTTGGCTCGGGAGTGGTAGCGGGTACTACCGGCGTGGTGCTGCAAAACCGCAGCGCCTATTTCAACCTGGACCCGACCCACCCCAACCACCTGCAGCCGGGCAAGACGCCGTTGCACACCTTGATCGCGTCCATTGCCTTCAAGGACGACAAGCTGTGGGGCGTGGTGGGTTGCATGGGGGCGGATGGACAGCCGCAAATCCATTTGCAAACCTATATCAACCTGATTGACTACGGCTGCGACATGCAAGAAGCGCTGGAAGCGCCGCGCTGGCTGTCTGGGCGCTTTGGCCTGCTGGAGTCGCGCGACACCTTGCACATCGAGGCGCGTTTCCCCGCCGAGACCATTGCCGAGTTGGACCGGCGCGGCCACTTGCTTAACCGCTGGGGCGACTGGAACGAGTTTGCCGGCCATGCGCACGGCATACTGATCGACCCGCAATCGGGCATGCGCTACGGCGGCTCCGACCCGCGCTCGGATGGCGCGGCTATCGGCTTCTAAGACAGGGCGCGCCCTTTAAGCCCACTGCACCGGCTGGTTCGCTGCGTACCAGGCGTCCAGTTTGGGCTCGATAGCGCTTTCGATATTGGCCCGCTTGATTTTCATGGTGGGGGTCAGCATGCCGTTTTCGATTTGCCAGGGCTGGTCGGCCACCACGATGAACTTGAGTTTTTCATAGTCGGCCACTTGGCGGTTGACCTCGGCCAGCAGGGTGGTCAGTGCGCTTTGCACTTCGGCGCGCACCGCCGCGTCTTTCTGGCGCGGCCGAATGTCTTCGGCCAGCACCACGATGGCAAATGCCGCTTCGTGACTGGCACCACCGACCAAAGACATTTCCACCAGCGGGTGGTTGTTGATCCTGTTTTCGATGGGGGCGGGGGCGACGTATTTGCCTTTGCTGGTTTTGAAAAGCTCTTTCATGCGGCCCGTGATTTTGAGCTGGCCATCGGCCGCGAGCGAGCCCAAATCGCCGGTGCGGAAAAAGCCGTCTTCGGTAAAGGATTCGGCATCCAGATCGGGCTGCTTGTAGTAGCCCACCAACTGTCCGGGCGACTTGACCAAAATCTCACCCTCCGGGCTGATCCGCGCTTGCACACCTGGGTTGGCAACACCCACATACCCCGGCTCGCTATAGCGCGGCGTAGCCGTATGCGAGTAGGCGAAGTCTTCGGTCATGCCTAGGCCTTCGAGCAGTTGCAAGCCCAGGCTGCGGTACCAGCGAATCAGGTCGGCGGGCAGCGGCGCGGAGCCACTGAAGGCGGAAATTGTCTGGTCCAGGCCTAGGTTGGTCAGTATTTTTTTGGCAATGATTTTTTTCAGAATCGGGATGCGCAACAAGAGGTCCAGCTTTTTTTGCGGCATCTTGGCAAACACCGCTTGCTGAAACTTCAGCCACAAGCGCGGCACGGACACGAAAATAGTCGGCCTTGCACGTTGCAAATCGCTGGCAAAGGTGTCCAGCGATTCGGCGAAAAACACATGCAATTGGCCGCTGATAAAGCTGGCACATTCCACTACTGCGCGCTCAAAC
>JBBAPY010000033.1:0-16777 GCA_040400635.1 Rhodoferax sp. | reverse complement strand
CATCCTCAGGCTATTAAAAGCGAAAAAGCCCGGTCAATTGACCGGGCTTTTTTTTGCCTACTATTTCGCGAATACTAGATTAGATCTCTAAAAAGCTGGCGATGATTCGATCTGGAAGACTGTCTGCGATGGATTGACCCATGTTGTAACCATACGGTACAACCCACACGTCCACCCCTGCATTGCGCGCGGTTGCCACATCGATGCTGGAATCACCCACAAAAAGTGTTCGATCGGCCTTCACCTGGAAGCTTTCCAAACAACTGAGCACGCCCTCGGGTCTTGGCTTTTTAGTGGGCAGTGTGTCGCCGCTGACGACGCAATCAAACAGCGGCGTCAACCGATGCGCATCTAGTACGGTTTGGGTATAAGCGCCTTCTTTGTTGGTGACCACTCCCAAGCGCACACCCTGTGCCTTCAGGCGATGCAAGGTTTCCACCACATGGGGGTAACAGTGGCTACGTGTTCCGCAGCGCGCGCGGTAATGCGTCTTAAAAATGGCCGCAATCGATGTCAAGTGCTCAGAATTACGAATCTCCGCATCACTTTTCCCTTGGACGAAAGCCAGCGCCTGAATTAACAGCTCCAAGGTGCCGTGGCCAATCCAGTCGTTTACCTGGATTTGCGACACGCCCGCAAAACCAAAGTGCTGCAAAGTGTCATTGACGGCATCACAAATTTCTGGCGCTGTCTCAACCAGAGTGCCGTCCAGGTCGAACAGGATCAGGTCGTAGCGCTTCACGCCGCGCGCCTCTTGCGCTCTATCATGCGCCAAATGAAAGGCGTGAAGATGAGTTGCATGGCAAGCTCCATCTTGCCGCCTGGCACGACGATCGTGTTGGCGCGACTCATGTAGCTGCCGTCTATCATGCTGCGCAGGTATTGAAAGTCGATGCCCTTGGGCTTGGCAAAGCGGATGACCACCATGCTTTCGTCGGGCGAAGGAATATCGCGACTGATAAACGGGTTACTGGTATCGACCATAGGCACACGCTGAAAATTCACATGGGTATGCATGAATTGCGGGCAGATGTAGTTCACATAGTCGGGCATGCGACGCAAGATTGTGTCGGTCACCGCCTCGGTGCTGTAGCCGCGTTTGGACTTGTCGCGCCAGAGCTTTTGTATCCACTCCAGGTTAATCACCGGCACCACGCCAATGAGCAAATCCGGATGCTTAGCAATATTGACCTCAGGAGTGACCACCGCGCCATGCAAGCCTTCGTAAAACAATAAATCCGTGCCGCCCGGGACGTTCTGCCAAGGGGTGAAGGTGCCTGGCGCTTGCTTAAAGGGTGCCGCCTCTTCGGGGTCATGCAAATATTTGCGCTGTTTGCCGGTGCCGGTTTTGGCGTAGTCGGCAAACAGCGCCTCAAGTTCAGAGAACAAATTATTCTCAGGCCCAAAATGGCTGAAATTCTTGTTGCCCTTGGCCTCGGCCTCGGCCAGGCGCAGCTTCATTTCTGTGCGGTCGTAGCGGTGAAAGCTGTCACCCTCGATGATGGCTGCGTTAACCCCTTCACGTCGGAAGATGTTTTCAAACGTATGCGTCACTGAGGTCGTGCCAGCGCCGCTGGAGCCGGTGATGGCAATGATCGGATGTTTTTCTGACATGGAGGCTCCCTGAACTGAAAGATCTCAAAATCTAAATAGACTTCGCTCGGCAAACAAAGGATTGTGTTCCTCGATCTGTACCGGCTCGCGGTGGTAGCGCTCAATACGCTCTACCTCGTTGCGCGATCCGAATACCAAACCTATGCGTTGATGAAGCGAGGCTGGTGCCACCTCTAATACCGGCATTTCACCGGTGCTGGCCCGACCTCCGGCTTGCTCCATGATCATGCCCACGGGATTGGCCTCGTACAACAAGCGCAGGCGACCCGCTTTACTAGGGTCTTTGGTGTCGCGCGGGTACATGAACACGCCACCGCGCATCAAAATACGGTGCGCCTCAGCCACCATACTGGCGATCCAGCGCATATTGAAATCTTTCCCGCGCGCACCGGTTTTACCGGCCAGGCATTCATCCACATAGCGCTTGACAGGCGCCTCCCAAAAGCGGCTGTTCGAGGCGTTAATCGCAAATTCATGCGTGTCCGGTGCAATTTGGATATTACGGTGGGTGAGCATGAACTCGCCCAGGTTAGGGTCCAGGGTGAAGCCTTGCACGCCATTTCCAAGGGTGAGCACCAGCATGGTGGTCGGCCCATATATGGCGTAACCTGCTGCCACCTGACGTGTGCCCGCTTGCAAAAAGTCGGCCTCCTGCACATCCCGCCCGTCCTCAGGCCCGCGCAGCACCGAAAAAATACTGCCCACCGATACATTCACATCGATATTGCTGGAGCCGTCCAAGGGGTCGAACACCAGCAGGTACTTGCCGCGTGGGTATTGGGTTGGAATTTGGTAGGGGTGCTCCATTTCCTCGGAGGCCATCCCGGCTAGGTTGCCCGCCCATTCGGTGCGGCGGATAAAGGCATGGTTGCTCAGCACGTCCAGGGTTTTCTGCGCCTCGCCCTGCACATTGACCGACGCACCATCACCATTTTTATGGTCACCGAGCACCTGTCCAAGCTCGCCAAAGGCTACGCCGCGTGCAATGGCTTTGCAAGCCAGGGCGATATCCAGTATCAAGGCATTGAAATCGCCACTGGCACCGGGATATTTGCGCCGCTCTTCGATCAAAAACTGCGTCAGGGTGGAATGCTGGGAGCGGGCGGACAAGGGCATGGCAGGGTCTCGGGAAAGCAAAAAATCAGGCGGCGCGGGCTTGTGAATGCCAGATGCGCAGGTCTGCCACGGTGGTATCGCCCAAATCCGGTACAACGCGCAAGGCGCCTTCGAAGCGGTGGTGCGCGGTAAAGCTGTTGGGCGTAATCACCGTGGGCAAGCCTGCGGCCAGCGCAGCTTGTAAGCCATTGGATGAATCTTCGATCGCCATGCAGTCGCCACTGGGCATACCCATGCGCTGCAAAGTCTGTAAATAGACCTGCGGATGTGGCTTTTTGCGTGGCGCTGTCGAAGCGTCTTCCACCACGCCAAACAAGCTGCGCCAGTGCGCACCTATGGCTTTGCGCAGCAGCGCAGCGATATTGACCGGCGAGGTGGTGGTGGCAATGGCCAGCGCCAGTCCTTGCTCGTGCGCCGATTCAATCAGGCGCAATACGCCAGGGCGCAGGCTCACCATGCCGTCATTGACCATGCCTTCGTAGGCGGCGGTCTTGAGCTCATGCAAACGGACAATCGTGTCTTGCAGGGAGTGGGCCTCAATACCCACGATGTCGCCGCGGGTGCGCTTCCAATAATGGGCGATACGCTCCTTGCCGCCGGAAATATCCAGCAACTCGATGTACAAGGCTTCATCCCATTCCCAGTCTAGGCCTTCTTCCGCAAACGCATGGTTAAAGGCCGCGCGGTGCGCGGACTCAGTATCGGCCAGCGTGCCGTCCACATCGAAAATAAGCGCTTTGAGCATCAGATTACAACCAAGGTTTATACGTCCGGGCGGACGTCCGCTTGCTGAAAGACCCGACTGGCGGCGAAGTCGGACGCCGCAAGAGTGCGCAAATCATCGGCGCTGAGCTGCCGGTCGCGGTCGGCAAAGAGACGGCTGGCTTGGCGCAGGCGCGCCCGGTCCAATGCATTTCGCACGCTGCGGGCGTTGGCAAAGTGGGGTTGCTGCACCCGCAAGCCCAGGTAGCGCTTGAAAACCGTGTCGGCATCCGGCGCAAACACATAGTTCTGCTGGACCAGCATTTTTTGCGAAATCTGCACTAACTCGTCAACCGAATAGTCGGGGAAGTCGAGGTGGTGTGCGACGCGGGAACTCATGCCGGGGTTGGATTCGAAGAAAGTGTCCATCCGGTCTTTATAGCCCGCCAAAATCACCACCAGGTCATCGCGCTGGTTTTCCATCACTTGCAGCAGTATTTCAATAGCCTCCTGCCCGTAGTCGCGCTCGTTTTCCGGACGGTACAGGTAATAGGCTTCGTCAATAAAGAGCACCCCTCCCATGGCTTTCTTCAGCACTTCTTTGGTCTTGGGCGCGGTGTGCCCGATGTACTGGCCCACCAAATCATCGCGGGTCACGGCCACCAGATGGCCCTTGCGGACATAGCCCAGCCGGTGCAGGATTTGCGCCATGCGCATGGCCACCGAGGTTTTGCCGGTTCCAGGGTTGCCCACAAAGTTCATGTGCAAGCTCGGCGCCTCGCTGACCAGACCCAGATTAATGCGCAGCTTGTCAATCACCAGCAAGGCTGCAATGTCGCGGATGCGGGCCTTCACAGGAGCCAGCCCCACCAGATCACGGTCCAGCTCGGCGATGACCTCCTCCACCTGTGACTGCGCCAAAACCTCACCCACGCTACGCGCTTGGCCCAGGGCCACTGCCGGCGCATCTGCGGTTTGCGCTGCCGTTGTCACAGGTGTCTCGGCGCGCACGCCAGGAAGGGAGGAGTTGCTCATGGCTGTTTTGCAGTCTGGGCGCGCTTAGTAACGCTCGCCTTCGGGTTTATCGGTGGCATAGCTGTGTACGGTGTACTGGATCTGACGCCCGCCGATCTCCTGCCTTGTCAGACCGAAGCCGGGTTCGTTCTTCGGCCGGTTGACGATGTAAGACATTTGCACCGACTCAACGCCTTGTGTTGCATCGAACGCCGTGACACGAACGTAGTGATTAGGAAAGGTCTTGCGGCACGCATTGATCTCCGTCAAGATTGCTGACGCGTCCTTCAAGTCAAACATCGGGTTGCCGTACATCTCCCAGTAGGTGTTA
This sequence comes from Rhodoferax sp., assembly GCA_040400635.1. Taxonomy (GTDB): domain Bacteria; phylum Pseudomonadota; class Gammaproteobacteria; order Burkholderiales; family Burkholderiaceae_C; genus Allorhodoferax. Next base: position 12,000 of record JBBAPY010000033.1, on the reverse strand, counting down.
CGAGGATGCGGATCGTCGGTGTATTCAACGCCCAGTGCCCAGTTTTTGCCGAGCGCGTACTCGATCTGTGCGGTGATCTGCTTGTCAGTCAGGTCGGGCAGGAAGGAGAACTGGCCTTGTGTGAGGCGATTGCCGTGGTTGGTCATCATGATGCGGTATCTCCTTAAATAGAAGCCGTCGGCGTGACGGCAAAGTCGGCGGTATCGGTGGATTCGTAATTAAAGCTGATGTCGCCCCAGGTGTCGATGGCGGCCTTCAGCGGCGAGCACCACTTGGCGGCGTCCTGCAGGATCTGCGGGCCTTCATTCCAGATGTCGCGGCCTTCATTGCGCGCCAACACCATGGCTTCAAGAGCGACGCGGTTCGCCGTGGCCCCGGCCTGAATGCCCATCGGGTGGCCAATCGTACCGCCGCCGAACTGCAGCACTACGTCGTCGCCGAGGTAGGTCAGCAGCTGGTGCATCTGACCGGCATGGATGCCGCCAGAGGCCACTGGCATGACCTTGTTTAGCGAAGCCCAGTCCTGCTCGAAGAACAGGCCTTTTTCGAGCTGCATCGGTGTGTGGGTGTCGAGCAGCGTGTCGTAGAAACCTCGGATCATCATCGGGTCGCCTTCCAGCTTGCCCACCACCGTGCCGGCGTGGATGTGGTCCACACCCGCCATGCGCATCCACTTGCAGATGACGCGGAAGTTCATGCCATGGTTCTTCTGGCGCGAATAGGTGCTGTTGCCTGCGCGGTGCAGGTGCAGGATCATGTCGTTTTTACGCGCCCACAAGGCCATGCTCTGGATTGCGGTGTAGCCGATCACCAGGTCGATCATGATGATCACGCTACCCAGGCTCTTGGCGAACTCGGCACGGGCGTACATTTCTTCCATCGTGCCGGCGGTGACGTTCAGGTAGTGGCCTTTGACCTCGCCCGTAGCCGCGCTGGCTTTGTTGACGGCTTCCATACAGTAGAGGAAGCGATCGCGCCAGTGCATAAAGGGCTGCGAGTTGATGTTCTCGTCGTCCTTCATGAAATCGAGACCGCCTTTAAGGCCCTCGTACACCACGCGGCCATAGTTACGGCCCGACAAGCCGAGCTTGGGCTTGGTGGTGGCGCCCAGCAGCGGGCGGCCAAACTTGTCTAAGCGCTCGCGCTCGACGACTACGCCGGTAGCAGGACCTTGGAAGGTCTTGAGGTAGGCGACGGGGATGCGCATGTCTTCCAAGCGCAGCGCCTTCACCGCCTTGAAGCCAAATACGTTGCCGATGATCGAAGCAGTCAGGTTGGCGATCGAGCCGCCTTCAAACAGGTCGATGTCGTAAGCAATGTAAGCGAAGTATTGCTGCTCCGTCTTCGTGCCGGGACCTGTGTTGGGCACGGCATCGACGCGATAGGCCTTGGCGCGGTAGAGGTCACAGGCGGTCAGGCGGTCGGTCCACACCACGGTCCAAGTGGCTGTGGAAGATTCGCCTGCCACGGCTGCGGCGCACTCTTCAGAGTCAACGCCCTCTTGCGGCGTCATGCGGAACATGGCGATCAAGTCGGTTTCCTTGGGCTGGTAGTCTGGATCCCAGTAGCCCATTTGCTTGTATCTCAAAACGCCGGCGCTGTAGCGTTTTTTACCGTCGGTGATTTGGCTGTCGTTATCGCTCATCAATGTCTCCTGTGAGAGGGTTTCGGGTGGTCTAAGAAGGAATGTAAAAGTCTTGATTAAAAAAGTAAATTCATATGTTTTTAGACTGCAGTTAAGTATTTGCTAAATTGAATACTGACTCGGTGCTGATGCATATTGGAAAATTCGCTAAATGGAACAAGCGCTCACCTTCGAGGGGGTAAGGTTCTCTACCCTCAGGGCTACTCTTTAACGGGATGCGAGTGCCGGGTTGGAGCGCGCCGTAGAGCTCTGCGCTTCTTGTGGCTTGGGCATGGCGCACAGGCCCGAAGGGGCCTCGTGCATGCGCCAGTAGTGGCCGGCCGCCGCCGCGCCGCTGCCCGGCTGCAATTTCACGCCGCAATCGAGCATGGCCATTTCTGCACCGTTGATGGCGGCCATCAAATGGATTTCATTCATATCGCCCAAATGGCCGATGCGGAACAACTTGCCCGCCACTTTGGACAGTCCGCCGCCTAGCGACAGGTTGTAGCGCTGGTAGGCGCGGGATATGACTTCAGTACCGGCAATGCCTTCGGGCAGCATGACCGCTGAAACGGTGTCGGAATGCCAGCGCTGCTCCTTGGCGCAGAGCTTGAGTTGCCAGCCTTGCGTAACCGCAGCGCGCACGCCTTCGGCCAGGTAATGGTGGCGGGCGATGACGTTGTCCAGGCCTTCTTCGCTGATCATCTTGAGCGCCTCGATCAGCCCGTACATCAGCGGCAAAGCCGGGGTGTAGGGGAAGTAGCCGGTGGCATTGCTTTGGATCATGTCAGGCAGATCAAAGTAAGCGCGCTTGAGCTTGGACGATGGGTACATCGCCAGTGCCTTGGGGCTGGCGCACAGTATGCCCAGGCCCGCAGGCAACATAAAGCCTTTTTGGGAACCAGAAACCGCCATGTCGATGCCCCAGTCATCAAAGCGGAACTCCAGGCAGCCTAAAGAAGAAACGCAGTCGACAAATAGCAGGGCTGGGTGTGCGGCCTCGTCCAAGGCTTCGCGCACACCGGCAATGTCCGAGGAGACACCGGTGGCCGTTTCGTTGTGGCATACCAGCACCGCTTTGATCTGGTGCTGCTTATCGGCTTTGAGAATGTCTTCGTACTCCTGCAAAGGCACGCCGGTGCCCCACTCGCATTCCACAATCTGCACATCCAGACCCAGGCGCTGGCACATATCAATCCACAGGTGGCTGAATTGGCCAAAGCGCGAGGCCAGCACTTTGTCGCCGGGTGACAAGGTGTTGGTTAATGCCGCTTCCCAGCAGCCGGTGCCCGAAGATGGAAATATAAAAGGCGTACCTGTCTGGGTGCGGAAAACTTCGCGCAGGCCGGCCATGATGGTATGGGTGAGTTGGGGAAAGCGCGGCGAGCGGTGGTCCTCCATGGATACCATCATGGCGCGCTGGATGCGATCGGGAACATTGGTGGGACCAGGTACAAAAAGAAAATTACGACCAGCCATAGCGATATCCTTTCAGTTGGAGAGATTTAGTGAGGTTGACTGTAAAAGTCCATTATTGAAAAGTAAATTCATATATTTTTTGTTTTCAGTTAAGCTATCACTGAATGAAAAACGCAACCTTCCGCCAATTGCGCGTGTTCAGCGAAGTGGCCCGCCATCTGAGCTTTACGCGCGCAGCGCAAACCCTGAGCCTCACGCCACCGGCAGTGACCATGCAGGTGCGCGAGCTGGAAAAGCACATCGGCATGCCCTTGTTCGACCGCAGTGGCCGCACCGTGACGCTCACCACTGTGGGTGAATACATGCTGGTCTATGCCCGCAAAATGCTGGCTACCCTGAAAGATGCAGAGGACGCTGCAGCGCGCTTGCAAAAGCTGGAGGTGGGCTTGCTCACGATAGGCATGGTCAGTACGGCCAAGTACTTTTTGCCGCATTTGTTGGCGCGCTTTCGCCAGGAGCACCAAGGCGTGGACATCAAGCTGGTGGTGGGTAACCGTGAGCAGCTGGTGAAGATGATTTACGCCAATGAGGTAGATATCGCCATCATGGGTCGCCCACCCACGGAAATGGCAACGCGGGCCGAGCCCTTTGCCGCGCACCCGCATGTGTTTGTAGCGGCGATGGATCACCCTTTGGCGCGTGGCGAAACCATCTCTCCGCGCGACTTGCAAGCCCAGCCCTTTATCCTGCGTGAACCCGGCTCTGGAACGCGCGCTGCCATGGAGCGCTTTTTGGAAAGCGCTCGGGTCGAACCGCGCGTGAGCATGGAAATGGCGAGCAACGAGACCATCAAACAGGCGGTGATGGCTGGCATGGGCCTGAGCTTTTTGTCGCTGCATACCCTGGGTCTTGAGTTGGACAACCGGCTTATTGCCGTGCTGGACGTCGACGGCGCGCCAGTCGTGCGCGCCTGGAATGTGGTGCACATGCTGTCCAAGCTGCTCTCGCCCGCAGCCGAGGCTTTTCGCTATTTCGTGCTCGAAAACGGCGAAGACTATTTGGCGCAGCAGTTTGCGCGTCACATCAATCTGGGGCCGATTAACTCAGGGTTGATTGCGCCAACGGGCCCGTAAATCCGCACCGTGGGCAATGCCTGCGGCGATCAAAAATAAGGCCATGCCAGGCCAGCCATCCGGTGTGAGGGCGCAGCGCAGCGCCAGCATCAGGCAAGCCCCGGAAACAATGGTTAGTAAGCATTCTGCTAAGGCAAGCCCGCGCCCGCTGATTTTGTGAAAAGCCCAGAGCAGCAGGGTTTCCAGGGTGATGAAACCGATGGCAATATCAACGACCAGCGGGCCCTGGTAGAGCTGCTCCAGATTCACACTTTGACCAATCCGAGCAAATGCGCCATGTCTTTGAAAAAGATACGCACATGGGCCATCGGTTTTTTGCGTACCAACTGCTTGTTCATATACGACTCAAAAGTGAGTTGCTGCACATCGCGGTCTTCGCAAATTTTGACGAAGCGCTCGCGCCGCTTTTCGCTGCTGTACCAAAACCATTGCATGATGCCCAGCACGGTAAACACGGTGCGGTGCGCACGCATAAATTCTTTACGCGCATATAGAAGGCTCTTGGCCTCGCCAGTGTGCAGCAGTTTTTCTACGGCATGGGCTGCCAGCTCACCGCCGTACATGGCGTAATAAATGCCTTCGCCCGAGGCCGGCGCCACCACGCCCGCCGCGTCGCCGGCCAGCACCACATCGCGCCCGTTGTCCCAGCGCTTGAGCGGCTTCATCGGTAGCGGCGCGCCTTCCCGGCGCAATACCTCGGCCTGGGCTAGGCCTGAGGCCTCACGCAGCAAGCCCACGGCATGGCGCAAAGAAAAACCTTTGTCCGCACTGCCGGTGCCGATACTCAAGGTATCACCGTGCGGGAATACCCAGCCATAAAAATCGGGCGATAACTGGCCCTGGTAATACACATCGCAGCGCGTGCCGTCATAGCCTGCGGGCTTGATGGCGGGGGCTTTGACGATCTCATGGTAGGCGAACACGTATTGCGTGTCTTTGGCTCCCTCCACGCCTGCCTGGCGTGCCACTTGTGACTTGGCCCCGTCGGCCCCGATGATGCTGCGCGCCCGAACCCGAGCGGGGCTACCTTCGCCGCGCTGCGAGCGCTCACGCGCCTGGTAGTGCACCACGCTCACGCCATCGGCATCGCGGCTGAGTTTGTCAAACGTGCCGATGCGCCGCACTGCACCGGCGCTGGCCGCGCGTTCGCGCAACCATTCGTCAAATTCCGCACGGTCCACCATGCCTACAAAGCCGTTGTCGATCGGGATATCCACTTTGTGATCGCTAGGCGCAATCATTCGTGCCGATTGCGCCTTGGCGACCAGTAAATGGTCGGGGATAGCGTAATCCTTGATCAAGCGCGGCGGTATGGCGCCGCCGCAGGGTTTGATGCGCCCGGCACGGTCGAGCAGCATCACCGAAAGCCCGCGTTGAGCTAGGGTATGCGCTGCGGTCGCGCCCGCAGGGCCGCCGCCAACAATGACTACATCAAATGTCTCATTTGTCTCCATCGAAGCACCTCATAGCTTTCTCATATTGATAAAAACTGCACGTCCGATGGCCTCTTTTCAGGCCACCTCACGCATCCTCCGGCGCTCACGCGCCCGCACCGATCAGTGCACGCAAAGCAAAGGCACTGACCATCATCCCAGTGACAAAAAACGGTACGCCAAAGCCGCTGTACCACAGCGCTCTTTGACTGACGCGTGTTAAAAAATAATCCATCATCAGCACTTGAATACCCAGCAGCACCGCCACCGCCAGACCGCGCCCGGGCTGGCCCCAGGCGAACAGCAAGAGGATGACCACAATTTGCGGCAAGGCCATGAACCAGCAGGCTACGTTGGCTGCGCGCTGCTCGCCCAATTGCACCGGCAGCGAGCGTACGCCCATGGCCCGGTCTCCGGCCACCGCCTTGAAATCATTGAGCGTCATGATGCCGTGGGTGCCTATGCTGTAGAGCAAGGCCAGCCAGAGTGAACGCGCATCGGGCATTTGGCCACCAGCCATGACGGCGGCGCCGGTGGTCCAGGCAATGCCTTCGTAGCTGATGCCGCAGGCGGCATTGCCCCACCAACCGTTTTCTTTGAGCCGCAGCGGCGGCGCGCTATAGGCCCAGGCCAGCAGCAGGCCTACGACCGCAGCACCAAAGCCCCAAGGTCCCAACAGGCTGGCTACCGCCAGTGAAACCAGTGTCCAAATAATGGCGATATACAAACCCCAGCGTCCCGGCATCCGACCGGAAGGGATAGGTCGCTGCGGCTCATTGAGGGCGTCCACATGGCGGTCAAACCAGTCGTTCACCGCCTGGCTGGTGGCGCAAACAAAGGGACCGGCCAGCGCCACGCCGATGAGGGCCAGCAGCCATTTACCCTCCATCGGCACGCCCGAAGCCACCACGCCACAGGCAAAGGCCCACATGGGTGGAAACCAGGTGATGGGCTTAAATAGCTCGGTGATCGCAGAAATGTGGGGCAATGCCATGCCCGAAGGTTTTACCTGTGACACTTGCTAGTGTCAAGATAAATTTACACTTCCTATGGTTTCCCCCTAGTGCCCGCGTGGCGCGGGCAGCGCAAAGCGCTTTAGTTGTCGCCTTCCACCCCAGGGTCTCCCATGCCAAAGCGGCGCAACTTGACGTAAAGGCTCTGGCGCGACAGGCCCAGCATTTCAGCCGCTGACGCGCGGTTATCGCCGGTCAGTTCCAGGGCCGCTTCGATACACAGCTGCTCGATCAGGTCGGTGGTCTCGCGCACGATGTCTTTCAGCGGGACTCGGCCCACCAACTCGGTCATTTGCCCGGTCGAGCGCGGCAAATCGCGGCTGGATTTGGCTTCGTTGTTCAGACGCAAACCGACGTCGCGGATGGTAAAGCCCAAGCACCGTTGTTCACCCGTAGTGACTGCGACCGCCGAGATTTCCACATCCGTGTTGGAGCCGTAATCGCCGCGCATGCGGGTGGCAAACAAACGCACCACATCGCGCTGGCGCAAATTGGAAATCAGCACACTCAAATCGACACCGGCACGCCCAAGCCAGCGCTCCAGGGACTCACCGCGCACCAGCGCCTCATTGCTCACCTGGGCCAGTTGTAAAAAGGCGCGATTCGCCGTCAGTACATTGCCGCTTAGATCAGTAACCACAAAGGCGTCGGGCGCACTCTCCATGACATCGGTAAGCACTTGTTTGGCATTGGCGCTCACCGAGGAGTCCGCTAAATGGTTTTTTGGACTTATGCGCAATAGAAAATGCGCCGATTGCTCCTGGCGGAAGAGCGAAACTGCGACACTCAGTTCGGTGTTGCTGGGCACCAGACGGATGTCAATCGGTGTCGATTGCCCGCTGGCGCGCAAGCCTGACAAAACCTGACTTAGTGCAGTGCTGCTGCGCTTATCTAGACTGTTTGCGAGGCTCCACCCGGCTTTACCCAGCGACTCGCCAAACAATGCTTGGGCGGCAGGGTTGCTGTCTTCGAGCTTTTCGGTATTGGCATCCAGAATTAGCAAGGCTTCTGAGGAGACTTGGAACAACAAGCGGTACCGTGTCTCCACGTGCTTAAGCTGCCAGTAATCTCGCTCCATGGAGCGCTGGGCAGTCACCAATTTTTGTTGCAGCGCCGCTTGGGGTCGTAAATCGCGTCCGAATGCGATGGCGTGCGCCGGGTTGTTTCCTGGCCCGGGTGGCACTTGGATCAGCGAATAAGACAGAGGAATATCGGTTCCGTCACTGGCATGTTGGTTCAAATGGCGCCATTTGGCGCCCTTGCCAGTACCCAGGTCACGCAACATGGAGGCTACTTTGGTCTTGCTCTCCTCGGTAACCGTTTGGCCCCAGGGCTTTCCCATCCAGTGGGAGTAGCCATGACTCAGTAATTCGTCATTGCCAAATGCAGCGTCTTGAATCACGCCGTCGGCATCCATCACCAGCACCACGTCCGCGGCAGCGGTGATCAGCCGGGAAACCGTATCGGCGTCTAGGCGATCAAAATAACGCTGCGCTTGGTCAAAACGCCCCGCTTGCTGAGTAGGGGTAGTTTCGAGGGGCTGGGTCATAGGGTTTCCATCTATTTATTGGGGTGCAGCTTTATTGCAGGGTGCCGCTGCTGGCAAGGTGCAATTGAACCATTGAAGGTGCCTCTTGGGCATCGCCGGCCACCAGGTCGGCACCCACGGTCTTGACATATTCGGGATGCAAGGTGAACAGCGGTCCGCCAACCATTATGCACACCCTCTTGTTTTTCGAAGCCTTGCGAACCTCTGCAATAGTCACTCTCAGGTTGTCTAAATTGGCTAAGGTCGCCAGAGAAAAACCGACCACATCGAAGGCGCGATGGCCCGTCAGCACCTGGGGTGAATCGCCCAGATCGTAAGGCCCGCCCATCACGTCCCAGCCCTGTTTGCGAAACAGTTCGGCCACCATAGCCAGCCCAAAAGTATGTTGCTCGCCAGGGGTCGGCACCAGCAAAATACTCAGCCCATTGGACTTGAGATTCCTGGACTGTTCGGCTTCCTTGTTCAGGTCGCGAAGCATTTTTTGCAGGTGACCTAGGCCCAGTGTCACCTCCGTGAAATCACATAAATCATCTTCCCAGAGTTCGCCCAGGTAGCGCGCAACTGGGGCCAATAAGTCGAGGTAAATGGATTCAATAGGCGCGCCTGCGGCGCGCATCCTTGTTATGCAGGCCAGGGCCTGATCGTCGCTGCGGCTCAGGATGAGCTGCCCGAAAGCTGCCACTTCCTCAGCGCTCACCTGAACCGTAGACAACTCTGGAGGCACGTCACACTCAATCGGTGTGCGATGGGCAAGCATCAGCCGGGGGATGATTTCATGCTGAATCGCCTGCGCCAGCAATGCGACCGTATGGTCTGAGCCGTTCAGGTCTGGAGAAGCCTCATTACGGCCCGCATAACTGCCATTGGCAGCACCCTGCGCGCCCTGCCAGCCTTCGGCCTGTCTGCCCTCGCTAAAACCTGCGTCGCTCACCAAGGTGCTCCGATTGGATGAACCCATTTTTTTCTCCTTCGTCAAAGGAATTGACTCGTCTAATTATTCGGTTCGCCCCCCAGAGGGCAAGGAAAAACAGCTTCAATTCCGTCGTGAGCGCTGGGCGCCAAGCGGGCGTAATCGATTTACTTCTCTAAATGTAAACCTCGTTTTACGCTCCAAACTGCTCGAGGTCAAAGAAAATTTTAATCCCGATAAAAATACTCGGGATTATCCAGGTGTCAAATTTAATTGACGTAACAAAAAGTTGACATTTATAAAAAATGGGGATAAATTGCGTCCCATGACCGATACGCGATCGCACTTCGCGGGCCCTGCGGCCAGCGCGAAAAAGCCCCGTCCTCCTCTGTACACCCCAGAGGAGCGGGTGCGTCGCGACAAAACTTACTGGACATTTGTGCAAGGCATCTTGGCACCCATCCAGTTTTTTATTTTTTTGGGCAGCCTGGGTTTTGTGCTGCGCTACCTCGCCACCGGCGAAGGTCTGCAGACGGCCAACAACTCAGTAATCGCCAAGACTCTGGTGCTCTATACCATCATGATCACCGGCTGCATTTGGGAAAAAGTGGTGTTCGGGCGCTACCTGTTTGCCCCCTCATTCTTCTGGGAAGATGTCTTTAGCATGCTGGTGCTGACCCTGCATACCGCCTACCTGGTAGCCCTGTTCAAGGGCTTGCTTTCCAGCTACGAGCTGATGTATTTGGCTCTGGCGGCCTATGCCACCTACGTGATCAACGCCGGCCAATTCATTCTGAAACTGCGTGCCGCGCGCCTGGACCAGGAAGCCCGTCTGCGCGAAGCCGCAAGGCCCCGCGTCCATCCTCATTTGGTGGGTGCTGCAGCATGAGCACCGTCGCATTCCCCATTCCCGTCAAAGCCGCAGGCGGTTGCAGCGATGCGCCAGTACTGCGCGAGCGCGGTCAGCACGAGGTTTTTTGCGGCCTAACAGGCATCATTTGGCTGCATCGCAAAATTCAGGACGCGTTTTTCCTGGTAGTGGGATCGCGCACTTGCGCGCACCTGATTCAGTCTGCCGCTGGCGTCATGATTTTTGCCGAGCCGCGCTTTGCCACGGCCATCATCGACGAGCGCGATCTGGCGGGCCTAGCCGACGCCAACACCGAGCTCGACCGCGTGGTGGGCCAACTGCTGGCCCGCCGCCCCGAAATCAAATTACTGTTTCTGGTGGGCTCGTGCCCTTCGGAAGTGATCAAGCTGGACTTGTCCCGCGCTGCATCGCGCCTGTCGGCGCAGCATTCGCCTTCGGTGCGCGTGCTCAACTACTCGGGCAGCGGCATCGAGACCACGTTCACCCAGGGCGAAGACGCCTGCCTGGCCTCCATGGTGCCGGAACTACCGGCGCAGGCCGCCGATGCGCAGCAGGAACTCCTAGTGGTCGGCACCCTGGCCGATGTGGTCGAAGACCAATTTATCCGCCTGTTTACCCACATGGGCATAGAGCGGGTGCGCTTTTTCCCGCCGCGCCGCGCTGCTGACCAAGCGCCTATCGGCTCGAACACCCGCTTATTACTGGCCCAGCCCTTTTTGGCCGATACCGCGCGGGCGTTGCAAGCGCGCGGTGCGCAACTGTTGCCCGCACCCTTTCCCCTAGGCATCGAAGGCACCAGCGCCTGGCTGCAAGCGGCTGCCACGGCTTTTGGTGTGACCGCCCAGCGCTTTGAATCTGCCGTGTCGGCCCCCACCGCCCGCGCCACTGCCGCCCTGGCCCGCGCCCGACTGCACCTCGAAGGCAAAAGCATTTTCTTCTTCCCCGACTCGCAGCTGGAAATCCCGCTGGCGCGCTTTTTGGCACGCGAATTGGGTATGCGCCTGCTCGAAGTGGGCACGCCCTATCTGCATCGCCAGCACATGGCCCAGGAGTTGGCGCTGCTGCCCGAAGGTACTTTTCTCTCGGAAGGCCAGCACGTGGAAAACCAGTTGGATCGTTGCCGGGCCGCGCACCCGGACTTGGTGGTCTGCGGCTTGGGGCTGGCCAACCCACTGGAGTCCGAAGGCATGACGACCAAATGGGCGATCGAACTGGTGTTCACGCCGATTCAGGGCTTTGACCAGGCCGGCGATTTGGCCGAATTATTTAGCCGTCCGCTGGTGCGCCGTATGCGCCTGGCAGCCTAAAGAAAGAACAGCATGCAACTGACCTTGTGGACATACGAAGGACCGCCCCATGTGGGCGCTATGCGTATCGCCACGGCCATGGAAGGCGTGCACTACGTGCTGCACGCCCCGCAGGGCGATACCTACGCAGATTTGTTGTTCACCATGATTGAGCGCCTGCAAAAACGCCCGCCTGTCACCTACACCACTTTCCAGGCGCGTGATCTGGGCGGCGACACCGCCGAGCTCTTCAAAACCGCAGCGCGCCAGGCATTTGAGCGCTTTGCGCCGCAAGCGATGCTAGTAGGCTCGTCGTGCACTGCCGAACTGATTCAGGATGACCCGGGCGGTTTGTGCAAGGCACTGAATTTGCCGGTGCCGGTCGTGGCGCTAGAGCTTCCGTCTTACCAGCGCAAAGAAAACTGGGGTGCCTCCGAAACCTTCTACCAACTGGTGCGCCACTTGTCGCAGCCTCGTAGCCAGGCGCCGCAAGCCGCACGCGGTCCAAGCTGCAATATTCTGGGGCCCAGTGCCCTGGGCTTTCGGCACCGCGATGATTTGGCCGAAATCCGCAAGCTGCTCACCGACATGGGCATCGCCATCAACGTCGTTGCGCCCCAAAGCGCTAGCCCTGCGGACCTGGCCCGCCTGGCCGATGCCGATTTCAACGTCGTCCTCTACCCCGAAATCGCCCGACTCAGCGCGCAGTGGCTGGAGCGTAACTACGGCCAACCCTTTAGCAAAACCATCCCTATTGGC
>JBBAPY010000032.1:0-17000 GCA_040400635.1 Rhodoferax sp. | reverse complement strand
GCAAAGAAAACACCATCATCATCGACGGTGCTGGCGCTGCTGGCGACATCGAAGCCCGCGTGAAGCAAATCCGCGTGCAAATCGAAGAAGCGACCAGCGACTACGACCGCGAAAAACTGCAAGAGCGCGTAGCCAAGTTGGCCGGCGGTGTGGCAGTGATCAAGGTCGGCGCTGCGACCGAAGTCGAAATGAAAGAGAAAAAAGCCCGCGTAGAGGACGCTCTGCACGCGACCCGCGCTGCGGTGGAAGAAGGCATCGTGGCTGGTGGTGGCGTAGCTTTGCTGCGCGCCCGCCAAGCTGCTGGCGCCATCAAAGGCGACAACGCTGACCAAGAAGCCGGTATCAAGCTGGTGCTCAAGGCGGTTGAGTCTCCCCTGCGCGAGATTGTGTACAACGCCGGTGGCGAGCCTTCCGTGGTCGTCAACGCAGTGTTGGCCGGTAAAGGTAACTACGGCTTCAACGCCGCCAACGACACCTATGGCGACATGATCGAAATGGGTATCCTGGACCCCACCAAAGTGACCCGCACTGCTTTGCAAAACGCAGCCTCGGTAGCCGGCCTGATGCTGACCACCGAAGCCATGATTGCCGAAGCCCCGAAAGAAGACGCACCTATGGGTGGCATGGGCGGCGGCGATATGGGTGGCATGGGCGGTATGGGCGGCATGGGTATGTAATCCCAAGCTGGTCTGGCGTGGCCCGCAAGGTCTGCGCCGCCCCAAAACAAAATCCCCGCAGGATGCGAATCCTGCGGGGATTTTCTATTGCTGCATATTCTGATGCCATTTTCAGATCCATATTCGCATCAAAGCGCGCCGACAGTCTAAATAGCGCATTTTTTAGCTCAGTGCCGTATGGCGCCCTCCGGTTTTGAATCTGAACATTTATGAACATTCCGCTTGCCCATACCGCTGGGGTCTTGTGCGCTAGCTTGAAGGTTTGGCACAGCTGCGGCTTATCGCTAATTTAATTAATTTGAATAAATTTGCCAATTTTGTTATTATGGCAACAGTGTTGTCTTCGGAAAGGTGTCCTCCCCTCTCTTTTCGGGCTGGGTTTGAGTCATCAGCGATCGGGCACATTTGGTGGGGCAGCTCAGTCAGTAATAAAATCGTACAAGCTATATAAATCAGCAACTTAGGTCACTTGGTGTCGAGCGCAAGTGGGCACGAATTTACATCTGTAGCAATGCTCTTTTTTCAATTTCTTTTGCATGTCCATAGGATCAACTGGACACGTTTGACGACCGGGCTAAGGTATCTACTTGCGACATCACACATTAATCCCTAAGCAATCCAGCAGAAATAATAAGCCGCGCTGCTGGGCTTTGGCGTGTCTGGCCTTGGCGTTTCTAGGCTTTCCAGCGTGGGGGCAAACCGAGGCTGCGAATCAGAATTTACCGCCTTTCACCGTCGAGGCGCTGTATGTCGCGGCCAACCAAAGCCACCCCTTGTTACAAGCGGCGCGATTGGAGGCGCATGCCGGCACCATCGATGTCGCGGCAATCGAGCGTCAGCGCTGGCCCACACTGTCTGCCGTGGTGGAGTCGGACACGGGTAACACCAGCTCCCTGCCGTCGCATAGTCTGCGTGTGCAGCAAATTGTGTGGGACGCTGGCCTGGTGTCCTCCCGAGTCACCGAGGCCGAAAACCAAGTAACCATCAGCAAACTTCGCGTGCAATTGCAGCAACGGCAAATTTTCTTGCAAATTTCTAATGCATGGCAGTCTATGTGGGCAGCCCATGCCCGCGTCCAGGTAGCACAAAAAACCATGGACCGGCTCAATGGTTTTAGGGTGCAGATGCAGCGGCGTGTGGATGCAGAGGCTTCATCGCGCATTGATTTGGTTTTCGCCAACTCACGACAATTGCAAACCCAAGTGGAGTTGGATGCGGCCCAAAGAAACCTGAAAGTGGCGCTGCTGAAGCTGGAGCAGTTGTCGGGCGAGGCGAACTTGCGCCAGCGTTTACCAGCCCTGGCCCCTTTCCCCGCATTGCCCTCTGCGGCACCGTTTCTCCAACAATTGCAGCAAACTGACTGGATGGACTTGGCCATGCGCGCGCCGGCGGTGCAGATTGCCCGCAGCGATGTGGTTTCTGCGCACAACCGCTTGCGTACCAAAGAGGCTGAAAGATGGCCCCAGTTGTATGTGCGCGTGGACGTGCCGATAGGCAACAATTACTTCAATGCCAATAATTCAACCGTGGTTTTTGCCGGCTTGAGCTACACGCCTGGGGCTGGATTTGCCAATGTGGTCGAAGCACAAGCGCTGAGCACGCGTGTGGCCAAGTCTGAGCAAGGCGTCGAGGTAGCCATGAAGGACATTCAAGAAACCATGCAAAACGACCGCGAAGAATTCTTGAACGCTTACGCACAAATTTCTGCCTTGGAAAAATCGGTTGCCGGCTCTGACATGGTGCTGGCCTCGTTTGAGCGGCAGTTTCAGGCGAACCGCAAAACCTGGTTGGACTTGCTCAACCAAGTGCGTGAAGTGGCGCAGAACGAATACGCGCTGGTCGATGCGCAAGCCAGCTTAGTTGGCTCGCGTTTGCGATTGGAAATCAATATGGCCCCGAACACCTCAGAGATGGCACAGCCATGATGCATCACCAACCATTCGAATGGGCCATGCAGCGCTTGGCGCAAATGCAAGGCACCAGCTTAGATGTCTTGTCGCTGCGCGCCAGCTTGACTGGCTTGGGCAATGCTTCCGCGCCTTTGCTCCAACTGAAAAAAATAGCCGCGCAATTGGGCCTGGACGAGCCCGTGTTGCTCGACGGACCCGATCGCGCCCACCTGCCCTTGCTGTGCCATGCAGATGACCTGGGTTGGGCGGTGGTGATCGACTGCGATCCGTCGGATCAATGGGTCTTGGTCAATGCGGACGGGCAGCACACCGTGGGTCCAAACACTTTGCAGGGCAAGGTGGCCTTGGTCAAGTTCAACCCGCATGAAGATGCGCACAAATTGGCGCAAGCCATGGGCGAGCAGCCTGCGATGAAAACCTTTGCCCAGCAGTTGCAGCAGACCTTGCGGCAATACCGCTTGCCGATGATAGAGGCGGGCTTGGCCTCGGCCTTCATTGGCATCATTGCGCTGGCCACCTCGCTGTTTTCCATGCAGGTGTATGACCGCGTGATTCCTTCGCGCAGCGAGTACACCTTGGTGGTGCTGAGCTTGGGGGTGTTGCTCAGCATCTTGATTGAATACGCCATGAAGGTGGCACGCTCGCATTTGATGGACTATGTGGTCGTCGGCTTTGACCACCGCTTGTCGCGCGAAGTGTTTCAGCAATTGCTGAACTTGCGTGTGGACCAAGTGCCCAGCTCGGTCGGCAGCTTGGCAGGGCAATTGCGTGGCTATGAGCAGGTGCGCAGTTTTTACACGGCCAACACCTTGTTCACCTTGATCGACTTGCCCATGAGCTTGCTGTTTCTGGTGATCATCGCCTTGATTGCCAGCCCTCTGGTGGCGCTGGTGCCGCTGGTCTTTGGCGGCATTGCGCTGTTTGTGGGCCTGGGCATTCGCAGCAAGGTCAAAGAGCTGGCCAAAGAAACTGCGGCCCTTTCCAATATGCGCACCGGTCTGCTGGTTGAGGCGGTTGAAGGCATTGAAACCATCGAGGCCGGTTCAGGCGGCTGGAAGTTTTTGTCGCGCTGGATCAACTACAACAAGATGACCATCCAAGGTGATCTGCGCATGCGCAGTGCCACCGAGAGTGTGGGCTATCTGTCGGCGGTATTACAGCAAATGAGCTACGCGGGCTTGGTCGTGGCCGGTTCGCTGCTGGTGATGCAAGGCCACATGACCATGGGCGCCTTGATTGCTTGCTCGATTTTGAGCGGCCGTATTTTGGCCCCCGTCATGGCTTTGCCCGGTTTGTTGGTGCAGCATTCCCACGCCAGCGCCGCCCTGGAAGGCTTGGAGCGCCTGTACACGCTGCAATCGGACAACCACGGCATTGCGCACCCCTTGGTACCCGCCCACATCAAGGGTCACTACCAGCTGACTGATGTGGAGTTTGCCTATGGCTAAAATCCGCCAGTGATTGCGGTGCCCAAGCTAGAGATCAAACCCGGCGAGCGCATTGCCATCCTCGGCCCGATTGGCGCCGGCAAGTCCACCCTGCTGCGCCTGCTCAGCGGCTTGTACCACCCCCAAAAAGGCAGTATCCGCATCGATGGTTTGGAGTTGGGCCACGTCAGCCGCCAACTGCTGAGCCAGAAAATCGGTTACTTGCAACAAGACCACCGCTTGTTCCAGGGCTCCTTACGTGAGAACTTGCTGATTGGCCTGCCTGACCCCGGCGACGAAGTGTTGTTTGCCGCCATGACGCGCACCGGCATGGACCGCATTGTGGGCAGCCACCCCAAAGGTTTGGAGCGCCCCATCATGGAAGGCGGCAAAGGCTTGAGCAACGGGCAAAAGCAACTCGTGGCCTTTACCCGCTTGATTTTGTGCAAGCCCGACATTTTGTTGCTGGACGAGCCCACCGCCACCATGGACGATATGCAAGAGCGTCAGTGCATGGCCGTCTTGGCCGAAGAGGCCAATGCCGGTAAAACACTGGTCATCGTGACCCACAAACCGGGCACGCTGGCACTGGTGAACCGCATCATCGTCGTCGCAGGCAGCGCTATCGTTCTGGATGGCCCGCGCGACGCCGTGTTGCAACAACTTCAACAGCGCCCCAACGCGCAAGCTGCGAGCTGATCATGTCTTTGCCCAACAAGTCTCCTCCCAAACCGCCAGGATCACTGACCCATGGCCAGACCGCGCAACCGGTCAGCGACGTGATCGCCAAGCGAGCTGCCCCAGCTAAGCATATGGGGGACTTAAAACCGCCGCACCGCTCGCGCGCGACCTTGCTGGTTTTCATGGTCTCACTGATTGCGCTCGTTTTTTGGGCTTCGGTGGGGAAAATTGACCAAGTGACACGTGCGCAAGGCCAGGTGATTGCGGCTGAACGCACGCAGATCATTCAGTCCCCCGATGGTGGCGTCTTGACCGTGCTGCATGTGAAAGAAGGCGACTTTGTGAAAGCCGGCCAGTTGCTGGCGACTTTGCAAAAAGAACGTGCACAAGCCGCCGTGTCGGATACGCGCGCAAAAGTGGCTGCCTTGCGCATCACCTTGGCACGCCTGCAAGCAGAAATATTTGAAAAGCCGCTGCAGTTTGAGCCCTCGTTGCTGTCGTACACCAATTACATCCAAAACCAGACCGAGCTGTACAACAAGCGGCAACGGGCCTTCAAAGATGAAGTCAGTGCCTTGACGAAAATTCTGGCGCTGGCCGACGATGAGTTGAAAATCAACCGCCAACTCGAAGCCTCAGGTGACGTTAGCCGGGCTGAAATCTTGCGGCTGGAGCGCTCCAGCGCCGACATTGCGGCGCAACTAACGGGCAAGCGCAACAAGTACTTCCAAGATGCGCAGGCTGAGATGACCAAAACCCAAGAGGATTTGAGCACGCAGGTGGAGCAATTGAACGACCGCACCAGCTTGCTGGAACACACGGAACTGGTGGCCCCGGTGGACGGCGTGGTGAACAACATCAAAGTGAATACTTTGGGCGGCGTGGTGCGTCAGGGCGACACCGTCATGGAGTTGCTGCCCGGCGGCAATAACCTGATCGTGGAGACCAAAATCATGCCGGCCGACATTGGCTTCGTAAAGATCGGGCAAACGGCCAGTGTCAAGCTCGACGCCTACGATTACTCGATTTACGGCGGCATGCAGGGCAAGGTGAGCTACATCAGCCCTGACGTCTTGACCGAAGAAACCAAACAAGGCCCCATGACCTACTACCGCGTGCGCATCGTGATCACCGGTACGGAGTTCAAAGGCGACAAAGCCAGCCAAATCCAAGTGCGCCCGGGTTTAACCGCTAGCGTAGAGATCAAAGCCATGGACCGCACGGTGCTGAGCTACCTGACCAAGCCTTTGACCAAGACCATAGGCATGTCCATGGGCGAGAAATAAGGTTTTTGGCTCGGGGTCTTCACACAGGGCCGGCCTAAGCTTCACCGCTCTCGTGTCTGGCTTGCGCAGTGAGTCGTTCGACTTCGCTGTATAAGCGCAGCATTTCGAAAGGCTTGAGCAGCAAGCCATCTAGGCCGGCATCCTTGAAGCTTTGAAGATCTAAGGTGCTGACATTGGCCGTCAGCCCGAGCACGGGGGTTTGCCGGGTCGGTGCATGTGCGCTGGCACGCATCGCACGGGCGGTCTCGATACCGTCCATCACTGGCATCACCATGTCCAATAGCACCAAGTCAAAGCCCGCCTGCGTGGACAGGGCGTGCATGGCTTGTGCGCCATCTTCCACTTCCACTATGAGTGCATTGGACCATTTGCGCTGCAACAGCAAGCGCACTAGCAAACGATTGATGGGGTGGTCATCGACCACCAAAAAACGCAGCGCTTGGTGTGCGCTGGCCGGAGTTTGTACCAGCGCCATCGGCGTGGCTACCGGTGCGGCCACGGCCTTGAGCGGGAGGCAGAACCAAAATCGCGAGCCCACACCTTCCTGGCTTTCCAGCTGTAGCCTGCCGCCCAAAATATGCACCAATTGCAGCGAGATGGTCAAGCCCAAGCCGCTGCCACCAAAGCGCCCCTGGATGCTGGCGTCCGCTTGGCTAAAGCGTTCAAAAATTCTTTCTTGCTGTTGCGGGGCAATGCCAATGCCTGTATCTTGCACGGCAAACTCCAAGCCCCCGTCGCGAGGGGCGACGCGCAGCACCACCTGCCCCTGGTGCGTGAACTTGATCGCATTGCCCAACAAATTTACCAGCACCTGCATCAGGCGGTGCTTGTCGGTTTCCACCCATTGCGGCACCTCGGGCTCGATCTGGCAGATATAGCGTAACTGGGTACTTTTCACCTTTGGCTGGAATAAGTCAAAGGCCGCATGCACCGTCTCTAGCAGCGCAAAACGCTCTGCGCGCGCGCTAATGTTGCCTGAGCTAAATTGCGAGTAATCCAGCACGTCGTTGATCACCGTCATCAAGTGGTCCGCCGATTGGCGTGTGTACTCCAGTACCTTTATGGCGTTGTGCTTACCTTGCACACGCCCGAGCAGGACTTCATTTAAACCCAGGATGGCATTCATGGGCGTGCGCAACTCATGGCTTACCGTGCCGATGAAGTGTTCGCGCATCCGCAGCATTTGCTCGAGCTCCAGTTGCTTAGTTTGAAGCTCGCGCTGGCGCTGCTGCCGTCCCTGTAAATGCTGCTCCAGTTCTTGTTGATAGAAGTTGGGAACCAGGAACAGCGTGACGCTGACCAGCACGTAATCCAGCAAGGACATGAGTGGCAGCTCGGCTATGTTCATGGACGCAAACTGATCCCCCCAAATCCAAGCCACCCCTGCCATCAATATGTCAACGGCAATAGCCAGCACCATCCACATACCGCCGGCTTTCGGATTGATTACATAAAAAATGGCCAGCGGCACCAAGGTCACCCACGCCAAGGTCGAGCTGTACAAGTGCCCTTCGGTCAAGCTGATCGCGAACAAGTACGCCAAGCCGAGCACCGCCGCCACGTACACCACCCCTTTTTCGGGCAGCCCGCGCACATAGGCCAGCAAGACGCCGAAAATCAGCACACTGAATACCTCGCTCATCCACTTTCCACTTAGTGAGGACGTGAGGGGGATAACCACAAGGGCGCAGAGCAGTGCCAGCGCCAGTACGCTGGCAACAAACCGGTCGCGAGGTCGGCGCATACGTGCGGGAAAGGTGCGGGCAAGCCTAATGCGCCACGTACGCCATAGTTTGCTTGTACTCATGCCTGGCGAACCTTTGCTGATGCGAGCAGGCGTTCAACCATTTCCTTGACCTGCTGTATGTCCATTGGCTTAGCCAGCACTGCATTCATGCCTGCCTGCATACACTGCGCGCGATCGAGCGCGTTGGTGTTGGCCGTCAGGCCGATCACAACCACTTGTGCCAACGCGGGTAGTGGGTGCGTGCGTATCAAGCGCGTGGTCTCAAGCCCGTCCAGGCCTGGCATGACCATGTCCATCAGCACCACATCAAAGGACGCTGTGTCCAGCACCTGCAATGCCTGTTCACCGCTTTGGGCTGTTACAACATGGGCGTGGGGCCAGCATTTTTTCAACAGCAATTGGGCGACCATAATGTTGACCGCGTTGTCATCGACCAGCAAAAACCGCAGCACTTCTGGGGCCGCTTGTGCCAGAGCCACGATGCTGGCATCGGCGGGCATCTCCACGGCATCAAGGGGTAATTCGAACCAGAACAGGGCGCCCTGACCCTTGCCGCTTTGAACCCCAATATGCCCCTGCTGTAAGCTCACCAAGCGCTCACAAATCGCCAAGACTAGACCGGTGCCGCCAAAAGCGAGTTTGGTCTGAACGTCTGCATGTTCAAAACGATTGAATACCTGCTTTTGCCGTTCAATGGGAATCCCCCGACCGGTATCCTGTACCTCAACCCGAATCCGGCCTTGCAGCGCAGTGACGCGCACATCAATCTGCCCCTGATGGGTGAATTTGATGGCGTTGTCCAACAGGTTGGATACGATTTGCAGCAAGCGCTGCTCGTCTGCCTCGACCCAGGCGGGCAACTGCGGGTCTAGGGTTAATTGAAACCTGAGCGATTTTTCTTGCGCTCGGACAGCAAACGGCTGCACCAACCGGTGAAAAAACTGCGGCAACGCTAAGGGCTTTTCCAGCAGCGTCAAGCGTCCAGCTTCCAGTTGTGAAAAGTCCAAAATTTCATTGACCAGGCTGAGTAATTGTTCGGTAGACAGCCTGATGTGTTCGGCAATTTCTACATTGCCAGGTTGATCGCTGAGTTCGGATTGCAACACCCCATTCAAGCCCAAAATTGCGTTCATGGGGGTGCGCAACTCGTGCCCCACCGAGGCCATGAACTCATCCTTGTGGGACTGCGCTTGCAGTAAGGCTTGGTGCGCAGCCTCCAGATCAGCGTTGCTCAGTTCGATCTCATGCAATTGGCGCCGGTGCAGGCGTTCATAGGAGCGCACCACCAACATCAGTGTCAGGATTACCAATATTTTGTCTAACAAGGCCCTCACAATGGTTTGGGGCGACTGATTGACTTCACCCGAGATCCAGCCTTGCGCGACGGCTAAGAATTGCATGAAGATAGTGAGCATGATGATGCAAGCCCACCACTTGGCCCAACGGCGACCCAGTAGTACCAGCGCGGCCACAGGCATGATGGTCATCCACACCATCACCGGTGAATTGATGCCCCCCGTGTAGGTCGTGGTGAATGCTACCAGCGCTATGACCGCAAACAGGCCTAGATTACTTAGCAAGATATAGAGGCCTGGAATGGGCACCAAAAGTGCCAAGACCAAAAAGCAAGCTATCGCGACAAAGTTGGCTGCGTGGTCGTAGCCGGGCAGGGGGACAAAATAGAACAACAGTGTGTTGCCCATTGCTCCGAGGAAACAGCACAGCAGCATCCATTGGCGCTGAGACCCGGTGAAGGCCTTCAGGCGGTGCCAAATCGTCCCAGCTTGGAGCTTAATATTCATGTGCAGAGGGTTCTAGGTGCGATCATGCAGCCGCCGCAAGTCCATCAGGGGTTCGTGCGGCGCTTGCATGCGGTCCTGATGGCAAATGCTATGCGGATTTCCCGCATTTTCTCCCCCAATGGCTTGCTTTACTTGGATATTTGCATTGTGGTCCGTGTGCACGACGCCATCGTGACGCCGGCATGGACCCCTAAATTCCCCCGCGGCCTTGGTTCCAGGCATGCCATACTAATTGACAATAGCGAGCCCCTCCTGCTGCTATTGCTTGGGAATAAGCGTGAAAAGTCTACTAATCTGTGGGATGGAGGTGAAAAGTGTCAATTTTTTCTTTAAAATAATGGTTGTTATTACGATTTATGTTATACGTACGGTTTAGCCAGTTGGCCGGACTGCAACATGACTGCCGAGCACGGGTCGCAGATGGATCCCGTGGTTCGCGCCAACCAGCACTTTCACCAAGGAGTTAGAACATGATTTTGTACCAACGCGGGGTCTATGTTTTGTTGGCGGCCTTGGCCTTTTTGGGCGGTAGCACAGCGGTTCATGCCAGTGCGGATGCGGTGGTGCTGCGGATTTACGCCCCGGCGCCCATGCGGCCCAGCGCGGTTCCCGATGCTGCGGCTAAAGACAAAGAAGCTGGGCCCATGGTGGCAGCGTTCAGCATGAAGTTTCTCAAAAGTTTGCCGCAGCGGACCTTTGTGGCACAAACGCCATGGTACAAAGATTCGGTCAAATTCACCGGCCCCTTGTTACGCGATGTGTTGGCCGCGGCCAAGATCAAGGGCAGCGTCATCCATGCAACCGCCCTGGACGAGTATCGGACGAGTATTCCATTTTCCGACGCCCTGGATTACGATGTGATCCTAGCGCACCAGATGAATGGTGAAACCCTGACGGCGAAGAACAAAGGGCCCTTGTTTATTGTCTACCCGTATGACAGCAAGCCTGAATTGCAGACGGTTCGTTTCTATGAGCGCTCCATCTGGCAACTGAAGTCACTTCAAGTCGATTGAATTTGAGATGCTCGGCCGTTTTAAGTCTATTCGCTACGGCCCGGTTCTTTTCACCATTTCTGCCCTGATCGCCCTGGCTATGGTGGCCTTGCTAGGGTTTGAGTGGACGCAGCGGCAAGCCCTCAAGCAGCAAGTGAGCAAGCGCGTGGACTCGGTTACAGCCCCCGCCTTTTTGCTCGATCGCGAGTTTCTGCGCTTTGTCACTTCCGTAGATGTTTTTATCAATGCCCGCGTGCCACCTTCGGCAGAAGAGTTGGGTACCCGGCTGGACATTTTGCTCAGCAGGGTTGAAACCCTGCGTGAATCACCAGGCTCTGCCTTGCTGCTGCAAAACGAGGAGGTGGCGCATTCGGTCGCGCAGGTCGTGGCCTTCGCGCATAGTGCAGAGCGCGCCTTGGCGGTAAGCCCGCCGGACCGAGCCCGCTTGCGGCTTTTGTTGCTTGAGATGCAAGCCTTTTCGGCAGAATCACTAGCTCTGGGAAATAGCGCAGACTTATTGGGCGCCAAATTACTGGAGCGCCAAACCCTTGACTTGCTTGAACAAAACTTGCAAATTTTGTGGCTGACAGGCGGTCAATTATTGCTGATGGTGCTGGTGGCCTGGGGCTTGGTTTGGCGCAGCCGGGTCCAGCAGCGGGAAGAATCGGCTCTCAAATTACTCAATGAGGAGTTGGCCCTGGCGCGTCAGGCCGCGGACCGGGCCAACGTGGGCAAAAGTTTGTTCTTGGCCAATATGAGCCATGAGTTGCGTACCCCCTTTAATGGCGTCATGGGTTTGTTGAGTTTGCTCAGCAAAACCCCGCTCAGTGCCGAGCAGGCAGATTTGGTGCACGTAGCCAATGACTCGGCGCACCATTTGTCGCAATTGCTCAATGATATTTTGGATTTATCGGCCCTGGAGTCGGGCAACATCAGTGTGAGCAAGGAGGCGCTTCACTTGCAGAGTTTTCTGCGCGGAATTGAAGCCACCTTCCAACCTTTGGCGGCGCAAAAAAATCTCCGCTTTGAGCTCAATACCCAGATCGACGAAGACCTGTGGGTGCAGGGTGATAGCACGCGCAAACGGCAAATTCTGTTCAATCTGATCCACAACGCCATCAAGTTCACGCAGCAAGGGAGTGTGGTATTGCACGCCAGGACGGTTGACCAGGAGCAGCAGCGATGGTTGGAATTGCGGGTTGAGGATACCGGCATCGGCATGGATGAAGAGGCCTTGGGGCAATTGTTTCAGCGGTTTTTTCAGGTTGATTCAGGCTTGTCACGTCATTTTTCTGGTGTCGGTTTGGGCTTACAGATTTCGTTGTCTTTGGCGCGTCGCTTAGGTGGAGATATCACGGTGCAAAGCCAGTCCTTGGTTGGTTCGGTTTTTACCGTGCGCCTGCCCTTGGTGGTTTGGACAGCTCCACCCGTGCCGCTGGCAAGTTCGATGCCACCGGGCCCTGGTGCAAGTGCTGAGCGCAGCCTTCGTATATTGGTGGCCGAAGACCATCCGGTGAATAGAAAATATTTGTCCATCTTGCTGCAGCGGTTGGGCCACCAGGCAACGTTTTGTGAAAACGGCGAACTTGCATTAAGCGCTTTGATTCGGGGTGATTACCAATTGGTTTTGATGGACATACACATGCCGGTGATGGATGGCCTGACCGCTACCCGCGCTATCCGGGCACTTCCAAAACCGCAGTCGCAGGTGCCTATCATCGCCCTGACTGCGGATGTGTTGCAGGAGGCGCGTGACCAGGCCAAGGCCGCCGGGGTCAACGCTTTTATCGCCAAACCGGTGAAGCAAGAAGACTTAGAGCCTGTGATGGCCGACGTCATCGCGCGGGCCCTGGCTGCTGAGCCCCAACTTGCCACCTGAACCGGCGCGACCAGGACTACCGCGCCAGCGCTTTGAGCGCCAATTTAATCCCTTCGCTCACACCCACATCAGCTGGCAGCGCTTTGAGTGCCAGCGCGGCCTCTTTATCGTTGTAGCCCAGGGCCAGAAGTGCTTGCAGGATGTCAGACTGTGCCTCATTGCCCGCACCCGAGGGCATTCCGATGTCTGCGCCTAGCTTGCCTTTGAGTTCGAGCAGCAGGCGCTCAGCGGTTTTTTTGCCTATCCCGGGTACCTTGGTCAGGCGCCCGGCCTCTTGCAGGCTGATGGCCTGCGCTAGTTCGCCCACCGCCATGCCTGACAGCACGGACAAGGCCGTACGCGGTCCCACGCCGGAAATTTTTACTAACTCGCGAAAGGCTGATCGCTCGGCTTGCGAGCCAAAGCCGTACAAAATCTGCGCGTCCTCGCGCACCACAAAATGCGTCAGCAGACTCACCTTTTCGCCGGTGGCGGGCAGGTTGTAAAACGTGCTCATGGGCACTTGCACCTCGTAGCCCACGCCCCCGCAGTCCACCACCACCTGAGGCGGGTTTTTGTCGCTGAGAATGCCTGTGAGCTTGCCAATCATCGGGAGCCTTTTGTGTAATTGCCTATCATCGGGGCCGGCGCAGCGCCGTCTTGCGCGATAGCTTAGCCCCTGCCACGGAAATATCAGCGTGATTCTCAGACATATTTTTTCGCCCCCCAACAACACCCGCTTAGGACATTTGTGCGGTCCGACAGACGCGCATTTGCGCAACATCGAGGCGGCGCTGGGCGTGCGCATCGCGCACCGGCACGAACAATTCAAGGTGGACGGCCCCAAGCTGAAAGCCCAGCGCGCCATGGAGCTGTTGCAAGCCCTGTATGAAATGGCGGTCAAGCCCATCCCCGATGAGGTGGTGCAACTGATGTTGGCCGGCGGCGGCGCGCCCGGGTCTGGCGACGGCCCAAGTTTGTCCACCCGCCGCGCCGACCTCAAACCGCGCAGCGTGAACCAGGCTTTGTACTTGGACAATATTGCGCAATACGACATCACCATTGGCATCGGCCCGGCGGGCACCGGCAAGACTTATTTGGCAGTGGCGGCAGCCGTGGACGCTTTGCACCGCAGCGCGGTGCAGCGTATTGTCCTTACACGCCCAGCGGTGGAGGCCGGTGAGCGTTTGGGTTTTCTGCCCGGCGACCTGAACCAAAAAGTGGATCCGTATTTGCGCCCTTTATACGACGCGCTGTACGACCTCATGGGTTTTGAGCAGGTGCAAAAAGCCTTTGAGCGCCAGGCCTTGGAAATTGCGCCCCTGGCCTTTATGCGCGGGCGTACCCTGAACAATGCTTTTGTGATTTTGGACGAGGCGCAAAACACCACACCTGAGCAAATGAAAATGTTCCTGACCCGCGTGGGCTTTGGCACCAAGGCCGTCATCACGGGTGATGTCAGCCAGATCGACCTGCCTAAAGCGCAGCTCAGCGGGCTGATCGACGCCGAGCGCACCCTGCGCCGCGTCGAGGGCATCGCTATTACCCGCCTGACCAGCGCCGACATCGTGCGCCACCCGCTGGTCGCGCGAATCGTGGACGCTTACGACGAAGCGCGCCGCTTAGAAGAAATCGCCGCTGCCGCTGCAATCGACACTCAAGTGCTACAAAACTTGGACGATGAAGCATCGGATTCGCGCGGCGGCTTGCCAAAAACACGGGCGCCCAAGCGGCGCTTAGCTTCGTGAAACGCCCAAAAAAAGCGCTGACTAAGCCCCAATCCGTCATTGCGAGCGCAGCGAAGCAATCCACGAAGGCGTGCCCGTATGGATTGCTCCGGCGCTGCGCTCCTGGCGCTAAGCTATTTCACCTGATATTTCCCACTTTTGCGCGGCCCAGCCCGCTGCCTTGCTGACTTGCTTGGAATGAGTCCATGAGTGCCAAGCTACCCGCCTTAACTTTATCCCTGCAATTTACCCGCTTTGCCGACGCCATGGCACACCGCCAGGCTTTGCCGCGCAACGCAGTCACGCGCTGGATTCGCCACGCGCTTGCACGCGACGCGGAAATCACGGTGCGCATTGTCGATGCCCCCGAGGGCCAGGAACTCAACCGCAGCTATCGGGGTAAAGACTACGCCACCAACGTGCTCACTTTTGACTACGCGATCGAACCGCTAGTCCATGCCGACTTGGTTCTGTGCGCCCCCGTGATCGCCCATGAAGCCCAAGCGCAAGGCAAAACCCTGCAAGCCCACTACGCCCACTTGATCGTGCATGGCACCTTGCATGCGCAGGGCTGGGACCATGAAACTTCTCGCACGGATGCGCGGGCGATGGAGGCACACGAGGTGGCACTGTTGGCGAGGCTGGGGTTTGGCAATCCGTATCGCTGAAAGTTGGAATTGAAAAATCATCATTTACTAAATTTTCGGCCCTAGGTATGGTGACGAGGCAGCTGATGCGAATTAGATTTAGGGTGCTGGTACGAGCCTGAATGTTTTTTCTACTATGGCTTTATCCTCTGCGCCTGCGATAGCCAAAAAAGCAGCTTGGGCCTGGGCATAGGCTTGGATATAGATGCCTCGTTGTCCTGCGATGCAAGCCGCATGGGCGTAAATGGCATGGCTGAATGCCAACTCCCAGTCTGCGGTGTGTTGGCTCAAAAAATATCTGTGCACCTCTTGCGCAAACTGCCATGCGGATGGTCCGTGGCCGAGTAAGGCGTGGACTTGGGCAAGCAACATCGCTGCGCGCATGTGATGTAGTTCCGTGCCGACCACACGCCAGCGCCAGGCGGCGGCATAGGCCGCAGCAAGCATTTCTTGGTCATCATCCCCCAGGCGCATTTTTTCCGCCAATTCCCATGCGCGATTGTTGGCGGCAATGGCAAATTTCTTATGCCAATGGTGTGTTTCGGATTCCTCAGCTACTTGGTTCATTGGGGCGTCTTTACTGAAAATTGGATAAATGCTAGAAAGTTTAGCTATAGAAAATTCATTTTGACAATTTTTATAAAGAATTCACGCAAGCCTGACGGTGCCAGGCGGGCGTGCGCAAAAAGTCTGTTTGCTAACCAAATCTGGAGCCGCCTAGCCCACTCGCATCGGAATCGTCACCGGCCCGTCATTGACCAGTTCCACCTGCATATCCGCTGCAAAAACGCCGGTTTGCACCTCGCTATGCGCGGCACGCGCCTGTTGCACAAAATAGTCGTACAGCGCGCGCCCTAAGTCCGGCGCGGCGGCCTGGGTGAAGCTGGGGCGGTTGCCGCCCGAGGTGTCGGCGGCCAGGGTGAATTGGCTCACGATCAGCAGTCCGCCGTGGCTGCCAGCGCCATCCAGGTCTTGCACGCAGCGGTTCATCTTGCCTTGCGCATCGCTAAAGATGCGCAGCTTGAGAATTTTGCTAAGCAGCTTGCCCGCTTGCGCAGAGGTGTCACCTTGCTCTGCGCAGACCAGCACCAAGAGGCCGGGGCCGATGGCGCCCGCTACAGTACCGTCGACGCTGACACTGGCGCGGCCCACCCGCTGGATCAGCGCGAGCATGCGGGCTCAGGCCAGGGTGACGCGCATAAATTTGCGCTTGCCTACTTGCAGCACGTAGCTGCCTGCGCCTAGTTTGAGGCCTTTGTCGCTGACCACGCTGCTGTCCACGCGCACGCCACCGCCGTCGATCAGGCGGTTGCCCTCGCCGCTGGAAGCCGCCAGGCCGGTGGCTTTGAGCAAGGCGGCAATGCCCCAGGGCGCGCCATCCACCAGCGCCAGGCTGCGCTCTTCAATCTGGTCCGGGATGCCGCCCTGGCTGCGATGGATAAAGTCTTGCTCTGCCGTATCGGCGGCTGCCGCCGAGTGAAAGCGGGCGGTAATCTCTTTGGCCAGCGCCACTTTGGCGTCTTTGGGGTTGCGTCCGGCGTCCACCTCGGACTTGAGTGCGGCGATTTGTGCCTCGCTTTGAAAGCTCAAAAGCGTGTACCAGCGCCACATCAGCAGGTCCGAGATGCTTAGCACCTTGGCAAACATGGTATTGGCGTCTTCGGAAATGCCGATGTAGTTGT
The DNA here is from genome assembly GCA_040400635.1 of Rhodoferax sp. Lineage (GTDB taxonomy): Bacteria > Pseudomonadota > Gammaproteobacteria > Burkholderiales > Burkholderiaceae_C > Allorhodoferax. Next base: position 564 of record JBBAPY010000032.1, on the reverse strand, counting down.
TCTTGCTCTTGGACATTTTGTCCACGCCGTCCAGGCCCTCGAGCAGTGGCATGGTCAGTATGCACTGCGGCTCCTGGCCGTATTCGGCTTGCAGATGGCGCCCCACCAGCAGGTTGAACTTCTGGTCGGTGCCGCCCAGTTCCAGGTCGCTCTTGAGCGCCACGCTGTCGTAGCCCTGCATCAGCGGGTAGAGAAATTCGTGCACGCTGATGGACTGGCCGCCTTTAAAGCGGTCGTGGAAGTCGTTGCGCTCCATCATGCGCGCCACGGTGTAGCGGCTGGCCAACTGGATCATGCCGCGCGCGCCCAGGGGGTCGCTCCATTCGCTGTTGTAGCGGATCTCGGTTTTGGCCGGGTCTAGCACTAAGGAGGCTTGCTTGTAATAAGTCTGGGCGTTGGCCTCGATCTGCTCGCGGGTCAGCGGCGGGCGGGTGCTGTTGCGGCCTGAGGGGTCGCCAATCATGGTGGTGAAGTCACCGATCAGGAAGATCACCTGGTGCCCCAGGTCCTGCAACTGGCGCATTTTGTTGAGCACCACGGTATGGCCGACGTGGATGTCGGGCG
>JBBAPY010000031.1:0-17374 GCA_040400635.1 Rhodoferax sp. | reverse complement strand
TGGGTATGGCCTGCTTAGCGGTCTGATTGGTCATTTTTGACATAACGCGAAAAGTTTATCGGTATCAAAGGTTTCGCTCTTATCGACTCCGTCCATGAGGGTTGATTCGAGCTCGTTCGATTCTTCGGCATTGGTACGATCAAACACCTCTGCCTTGAGGGCGAGTTCGTACATGTACTCATCTGTATTTGGGAGGTTTTGCTCCAGCAGATTGCGAACAAACGCGCTTCGTTGGCGGGCCGGGACGGCATCACGAAATCGACGTGCAAGCTTTGTGGGAATACGGATGAATATTTGCGTGGTCATGAAAGCGCGCATTAGATGTGAATTCGAAATCATCGTATGCGTCCACCAAGAAAGTCAAGTCTCAATTTATAGGAATGCGTACTTGCAACTCCGGGGGGGCGCCGTGGCAACGCCAACTTGCCTAGAGTTTTAAGCTGTATTACGAAGTGATACAACAACCCCCACTGGCGGGGCAATTTGGATTGAAAAGCATGGCTATGAGTACCTTAACTGTGCGTTTGACGGACGGCGAGGAGCGGGATTTGCAATGGGTTTGCACGCAAACCGGGAAGACCAAAAGTGAAGTGGTGCGTGAGTTGCTGGCAGAGTCTTTGCGCAGTTATCGCCTGCGCAAGTCTTTGCAAGCGGCCCATGCTACCTTGGGTCCGGCAGCACGGCAATCGGGCTGGTTGACGGAGGATGACGTGTTGCAGGATGTGTCATGAAGGTGTTTTTGGACACCAATGTTTGGCTGTCCGCCACGGTGTTTTCCGGTTTGTGTGAAGCAATAGTGATGGAGTGCCATCAGCGCGATTGGCTGCTCACTGCGCCGCTGGTGCAGCAGGAGGCCCACGAAGTGCTGGACCGAAAATTTGCGCTAGTGTTACAAGCGCGCGCCTTGTTCGATGCCATTTGGTCCGAAGCGCAATGTGTGGCTGATGTGGCTGAACCAGCAGACGATAACGACGCCCGCTTGGTCAGCGCCGCGCTTGCCGCAGGCGCCGATGTATTTGTGACCGGTGATCGCCGCGTTCTGGGCTGGGGGGAGCAGGGGGCTTTGCAGGTTTTGAGCCCTCGCGATACCTGGCTGCTCCTGTTTGTGCAAGGCAGTCAGGTGTAAGCGGTGCTGACCTATTTTCCGTGGTTTACACCGGCGTATTCGCCCGCACCAAGTCCACAATAGCCGTGGCGATTTCCTCGATGGAGCGGCTGTGTTGGGGGTCGTCGAAATAAAACAGCAGATCGTGCGAATACCAGCCGTAACTCAGGGCGTGGGCGGTGCGCGCCAGGGAGGTGATCTTGATTTCGGGCAGCTCGGCCGACGATTGGCGCAGCGCCTGGGCCCAGATGTCCACAAACTCCTCATGTACTTTGCGCAGGGCCGAGGCTGATGACACCTGGCGCTCTAGCAGCAGCAGTGCGGTCCATTCCTTAGGCCGAGAAAAGCCCGACTGCACCAGTGCTTGCAGCAGCGCCGCGACCATGAGGTCCACGGGCTTACCGGCGTGCTGGGTGACCGCAGCGCGCAGTACAAGGGCGCTGTCCAGGCAGCGCTGGTGGATGGTGGAGGCGCCCAGGGCGCGCAGATTGGGCACGTAGTCGTAAAAAGTGCCGATGCCCACACCGGCCACCGAAACGACCTCGCGGATGGTCATTTTTTCGAAGCCGCGCTCTATCAATACCCGAACAAAGGCTTCCTGCAAGGCGCCCAGAGTTACCAGTGCCCGGCTTTGCACGGGCTTTTTACGTGGGCGCGGGGCCTGCAGGGCTTGGTCAGCGCCTCTGCCTTTTAAAACCCGAACATTCATCATATTGATTTCCAATAGACTGTGCAGTTCGGCCATTGTGCACTGAACCGGGCTATTCCGTTCAATTATGTCAACTGAATTTCAATATTCTGGCGATATGACTTCCCCACGCGAGCAGGTGGCGCAGCTATGCCATTGGATCGATGCCCATATTCACGAGGTTATTGGCTGGAGTGATTTGACGCAGCAAAGCGGCATGGACCATAAATTAATTATGGCGAGCTTTAATAAGCACATGGCCACCACGCCGATGACCTGGATACGCCAGCGGCGCGCGCAATTAAACGGGCCTGCTCCGGTACCGGACATGGAGACGCACAGCATCGCTTTTTTGCTCAAGAGCACCCCACCGTCCCATAACAAGCACCATTGAGTGTTGTGCAGGCCGTGTTTTCAAAAGGAAAAAAATGAACCCCACCCAAATTCAAAATACCCTGGTCTTATGCCTGATCCTTGGCTATGCGCTGATGGAGATCCTTAGCCGCTTGTACCACCGCAAGGTCACCGCCACCGGGGATGACACCAAGCTAGAACTGTTGATGTTTGTGAGTTTATTGGCCATCACCCAGCCGCTGGCGATTTTGGTGACATCTAAAGTGGGTAATACGTTTTTCCCGGACGCCAAAGGTGCGATCGCAGATTGGCCTTGGTGGGCGATGGTGGGTATGCTGTTGGTGTTGGACGACCTGAGCCAATATTGGTGGCACCGTTTGTCGCACACTACGTTTTTATGGCCGCTGCATCGCGCGCACCATTCAGCGCAGTACATGAGTATCCGCGTCACCTTTCGCAATAATTTCTTTTATTACCTGATGATGCCTGGCCTATGGTTTGCTGGCATGCTTTTGTATTTGGGCGTGGGCGGCTATGTGTACGCGCTGTATGTGGTGGTCAAGCTGGCGGTGATTTTGGGCGCGCACTGCGCCTGGCGCTGGGACCAGGCACTGTACAAAATACCGGCGCTGCGCCCGCTCATGTGGGTGCTGGAGCGCACTATCTCGACACCCGCTACGCACTGGGCGCACCACGCCATCACCAATGCCGACGGCGTGGGCCATTACAAAGGCAATTTTGGCAATTTGTTGTTCATCTGGGACTTGATTTTTGGCAGCGCCCACATCACCCGTCAATACCCCGAAGAAGTAGGTCTGGCCGACGACCAGCTGTTTGGGCAGGAGCGCTGGTACCACCAGATGTTTTATCCCCTGTTCCAATCCAAGCGCGAACACAGCGCCCTGCGCTTTGGTGGCGAGATTTATGACGGGGATGCGTCTACGGTCAAGGCGCCAGGCGCGGTAACTTAGTTAGTTTTTCCGCCACACCAAGGAAAAAGCAGACTGCACTTGCGCGCAGCCTGCCCTTGCCTTTCCTTCTTCCGTCTTCCTTCATTCGACCGCTAACTTGCGTCTTTGGTCTACCTTCTTCGCAATCGTTTTAGTGGCTGATCATCCACGGGCGTTTGTTGGCAAAGGACTTGGGCGCTTTGGGTTGGCCGTTGTCCATTTTGGAGCGTGCTTGCGCCAGCGCACCGTCTTGTTTTCCTGAGCAGCATCCGCAGCCGCGCGGATGGCGAAAGCGCGAGGAGTGCTGCGGCTCGTGCCGCGCGCGCTCATTGGTCGCTTCCGCTATCCGCGTGAAGGGGTCCATATCCGCCAGCCGCGGTGCGCTGATCAGGACGCGGTCAGCGTCCCGGGCGCAAGCGGGGCAGGCGGCGGACTCTTCGCGCCGGGAAATGCTGCGTATGGCCTCGAACGGGCCGCAGGCCAGGCATTCGTAGTCGTACAGCGGCATAGGGATTGGCCTTTCGTTTACTTGAGGTCTGGCGACAAGGGCATGTCGATACCGTGGAAGTTTTGCACCATCGGCCCGGCGGCGCTGGGGTTGATGTCAAAGTCAAATATCTGCGTAGGCAGCCATAGGGTGGCGCAGGAGTTGGGTATATCCACCACGCCACTGATATGGCCTTGCACCGGAGCCGTGCCCAATATCGACAAGGCCTGCGCGCGGCTGTAGCCGAACTTGGTCATGTATTCGATCGCGTTCAGGCAGGCTTGGCGGTAGGCCACGTTGACGTCTAAGTAGTGCTGCTTACCATGCTCATCGACCGAGATGCCTTCGAAGATGATGTAGTCGTTGTACTGCGGCGTCATCGGGCTGGGCTTGAAAATGGGGTTCTTGATGCCGTAAGTCGCCATGCCGCCTTTAAGGATGGACACGCGCATATGCACCCAGCCGGCCATTTCGATAGCGCCGCAGAAAGTGATCTCGCCATCGCCCTGGCTAAAGTGCAGGTCGCCCACGCTCAGGCCAGCGCCATCGACATAGACCGGGAAGTAAATCTTCGATCCGCGTGACAAGTCTTTGATGTCGCAGTTGCCGCCATGCTCGCGCGGGGGCACAGTGCGTGCGCCCTCGGCAGCGGCTTTGGCTTTGGCGTCCCCTTTGAGGCGGCCCATGTGCGCGGTGCTGGGGAAGGGCGCGTTGGCCAAGGGTGGCACGCGGTCTGGCTCGGTGGCGATGAGGCCGACTTCGCGCTCGTTCCATTTGCCCAGCAGCGAGGGGTCAGGCAGGCAGCCGATTAGGCCGGGGTGGATCAGGCCGGCATAGCGCACACCGGGCACATGGCGCGAGTGGGTAAACATACCCTGGAAGTCCCAGATCGACTTTTGTGCTTGCGGGAAATGGTCGGTCAAAAAGCCGCCGCCGTTTTTCTTGGAGAAAAATCCGTTAAAGCCCCACATCGATTCTTGCTTTGCGCCGATGTCTAGCAATTCGACGACCAGCAGGTCGCCAGGCTTGGCACCTTTGACGCCGACCGGACCGCTTAAAAAGTGGACGATAGACAGGTCGATGTCGCGCACGTCGTCAGCGCTGTTGTTGTTTTTGATAAAGCCGCCGGTCCAGTCGTAGGTTTCCAGCACGAAGTCATCACCGGGGTTGACCCAGGTGGCCATCGGGATATCCGGGTGCCAACGGTTGTGGATGTTTTCGTTTTCGTAGGGCGATTGGTTGAGGTCAACCTTGATGAGGGTTTCCGGCATGTTGAGGCTCCTTTAGTGGTGGTGGGGTGGGTGGGGGAAAGGAAATCAGACCGAGAGCATTTTTCGGATGTGTGCGGTGTCGGTGGAAGCGCGCGGGCTTTCGTGGACCAGGCGTCCGCCTTCAATGACGAACAGGCGGTCGGCCACATCCAGCGCAAAGCTGAGCACTTGCTCGGAGACCACGATGGAAATCTTGCGCGTCTCGCGGATGCGGTTGAGCGCCTTGGCAATGTCTTTGATGATCGAGGGCTGTATGCCTTCGGTGGGTTCGTCCAGCAGCAGCACTTTGGGGTTGCTGACCAAGGCGCGCGCAATCGCCAGTTGCTGTTGCTGGCCGCCCGACAGGTTGCCGCCTTTGCGGCTGCGCATGTCGTGCAGGACCGGAAAGAGTTCGTAAATTTCATCGGGAACGGTTTTGAGCTGCGATTGCTCCATGCCGGTTTCGATGTTTTCCAGCACCGTCAGATTGGGAAAAATCATACGGCCCTGCGGCACATAGGCTACGCCGCGCGCTACACGCTGGTAGCTTTCTTCTTGGGAGATTTCCTGGCCGTCGATGGTGATGGTGCCGGCCTTGACCGGCAGGATGCCGATCAGGGCTTTGAACAGCGTGGTTTTGCCCATGCCGTTGCGGCCCATGATGGCAATAGTTTCGTTGGGCTGGGCGCTAAAGCTGACGCCATGCAAGGCCTCGCTTTGGCCGTAGCTGACATGCAGGTCGGTGACTGTAAGCATGGTGTGTCCTCAATGGCCCAGGTAAACGTCGATCACGCGGGGGTCAGCCTGGACGTCTTCCATGGCGCCCTCGGCCAGAATCTTTCCTTGGTGCATGACAGTTACTTTGTGCGCGATTTGTTTGACAAAGTTCATGTCGTGCTCAATAACAATCATGGAGCGGCCTTTGCAGATGCGGTTGAGCAGTTCGGCGGTGAGTTCGCGCTCGCGCACGCTCATGCCGGCAATGGGCTCATCGAGCATCAGCAATTCGGGGTCTTGCATCAGCAGCATGCCGATTTCCAGCCACTGCTTTTGTCCGTGGGAGAGCAGGCCCGCTTCGATGGCCAATACGTCTTGCAGGCCGATTTCCTCAGCCACGGCTTGCATGCGTTCACGTACCCGCGGCGTGCATTTAAATGCCAGTGCGCCAAACACGCCGCGCCCGCTGGGGTAGGAGACTTCCAGGTTTTGAAAGACGCTGAGGTTTTCGTAAATGGAGGGCGTTTGGAATTTGCGCCCAATGCCCGCACGCACAATTTTGTGTTCGGCCTCTTTGCTGATTTCCTGGTCTTTGAAGCGGATGCTGCCGCTGGTGGCGCGGGTGCGGCCACAGATCAAATCGAGCAAGGTGGTTTTGCCGGCGCCGTTAGGGCCGATGATGACGCGCAGCTCGTCTTTTTCCACTTGCAGGTTGAGGGACTCTATTGCGTTAAAGCCGTCGAATGCGACCGTTAATTGGTCGATAGTCAGTACGTTATTGGTAGTGCTCACGGTCTTCTCCGGATTAGGACTGGGCACTGGCGCCGTCAGGCAAGCCCATGCGCTTGCGCAACCACGGCCTGATGCGGGTGTTGTAAACGCCAGCCAGACCATCCGGGAAGGCCAGCACCACAGCGATGAACATGGCGGCCATGGCAAACAGCCACAGGTCCGGGAAGCGCTCGGAGAAATAGGTTTTGCCAAAGTTAACTAGTAGCGTGCCCCAGACCGCGCCTATCAATGACATGCGTCCGCCCACTGCTGCAAATATGACCAGTTCAATACTGGGCACGATGCCGAGCAGCGTGGGCGACATAAAGCCTACTTGCAGCGTGAACAAGGCGCCGCCTATGCCTGAGAGCATGGCCGCCAGGCAAAAGGCAAACACACGAAAGGAGGCGACGTCGTAACCAGAAAAGCGCACACGGTCCTCTTTGTCGCGCATGGCCAGCAGCAACGTGCCGAGCTTGCTGCGCTGTATCCAAGCGCAGCCTGCTATGGTGATCAAGAGCAGCACTACGGTGAAGTAATACAGGATGACTTTGGCGCTGTCGGTGCGTGTGTCCCAACCGAGCACGGTTTTGAGGTCGGTCATGCCGTTGAGGCCGCCGGTATAGCCTTGCTGGCCGATGATGAGCACCGTCATGATCAGCGCCACGGCCTGGGTGATGATGGCGAAATACACACCACCGATGCGGCGACGAAATAGTGCGTATCCCATCAGAAAGGCAAATAGGGTGGGTACCAGCAAGATGGCGATGATGGTGAAGGGCAGCGATTGGAAGGGCAGCCACCAGGTAGGCAGGGCGGTGAGTGAGTTCCAGTCCATGAAGTCGGGTATTCCGGGGGTGGACTGAATGCTGGTGGTGACCGGGTCGGAGGCTTCGAGCTTGAGAAACATCGCCATGCAGTAGCCGCCCAGGCCGAAGAACACGCCCTGGCCCAAACTCAGCACGCCGCCGTAACCCCAGAGCATGACCAGGCCTAGCGCTACAAAGGAGTAGCTGAGGTATTTGCCCAGCAGGTTGAGGCGGAACATGTCCAGCGTGAGCGGAAATACCACTAGCAAAACGAGGGCGAGCAGCAGCAGGCCACCCAGAGATTTGCGTTGGAACCAGTCGAAGATTGCGGTCATGGGTGTTCCTGTGCGGGGTGTGGATTCAGCTGGGTGTCTGGGCGGGCCATCAGCGGCGCACCTTGGAAGCAAACAGGCCTTGCGGGCGGAACATCAGGATCAGCACAATGGACGAATAGGTCAGCACGCGGCCATTGGAGCCGTCCATAAAGAACTCGCTGATGGCCTGGGTTTGCGCGATCAGGAAGGCGGAGATCACCGTGCCGAACAGGTTGGCGGTACCACCGAAGGTGACCACCAAAAACGAGTCCACGATGTACAGCGAGCCGCTGGTCGGGCCGGTAGAGCCGATGGTGGTGAACGCTGCACCGGCGATACCGGCGATGCCGCTGCCGATGGCAAAGGTCAGGCGATCGGTATTGCGGGTGTTGATGCCGGTGGCATTGGCCATTGCCCGGTTCGCGACGGTGGCGCGCACGCGCAGGCCCCAGCGCGAATGGTGCAAGGCCATGATGACGCAGCCGGTGACGGCAATCGTCAGGCCCATGACAAACAAGCCGTTAATTGGTATGTCAAGGCCTTCGACCGGGGTGAGCGAACCCATGATCCAGTCGGGCAAAGTGCCGCTGACTTCTTTGCCGCCGAACGTGGAGCGGAATACTTGTTGCATGCCGAGGGAGACGCCCCAAGTGGCCAGCAGGGTATCGAGTGGGCGCTTGTACAAGTGGCGGATGACCGTCCATTCCAGCGCCCAACCTGCCACGAACGCCAGGACGAAGGAAATGAGAATGGCGATGGGAAAGTAGTAGGGCAGTAGCGCAGGCATGTGCAGCTCCACCACGCGCGAGGAAACATAAATCGTGTAGGCGCCGATGGTCATGAACTCGCCATGGGCCATGTTGATCACGCCCATTTGCCCAAAGATGATGGCCAGGCCCAGGCCCATTAACAAGAGCACGGCAAACAGGCTCAAGCCTGAGAAGCCTTGCATGAGGCCAATATTGAGCATTTCGGAAAAGGTCATTGGAAGGTGTCCATCTGGCGCAATAACTAGGCAAGCGGGCCCCGGACGCAGCCCTTGCGGGCAGCGTCCGGGCGTCCGGACTCAGAGGATTACTGGTAACCCTTAGGGAAAGGATCGGGCTCGACCAGCTCAGGCGAAATGGCCGCGATCTTGAATTGGCCGTCGGTCTGGCCCTGTCCAATAATGGCTTTGCTCCACAGATGGCGGTTGGTGTTGTGGATGCGGGTGTAGCCCATGGGCGCATCTTTGAACTCGATGCCGCCGCAGGCCGCCGAGACTTTGGTCACGTCAAAGCTGCCGGCTTTTTCTACCGCAAACTTCCACAGCCAAGGGCCGAGGTAGGCGTTTTGCGTCACGTCTCCGACCACTGCATCCGCGCCGTATTTGGCTTTGAAGGCAGCCACGAACTTCTTATTGTTCGGGTTGTCGATGGATTGGAAGTAATGGCAGGCGGAGTAAAAACCGTTGAAGTTCTCGCCGCCGAGGCCCAGGACTTCGTCCTCGGTCACCGAGATGGTCAGCAGGAACTGCTTGTCGCCTGTCACGCCTGCAGCCTTGAGCTGTTTGTAGAAGGCTACGTTGGAGCCGCCGACCACGATGGCGTAAATGCAATCGGGCTTGGCCGCCTTGATCTTGTTGATCATGGAGTTGAAATTGGTATGGCCCAGGGGGTAATACTCTTCGCCTACGACTTTGCCGCCTAGCTTGTTCTCGATGTGCTTACGCGCAATTTTGTGCGAGGTGCGGGGCCAGATGTAGTCCGAGCCGATAAGGTAATAGGTCTTGGCTTTCTTTTCTTTGTTAGCCCAATCCAGGCTCCACAAAATTTGCTGCACCGCTTCCTGGCCGGTGTAGATAACGTTCATGCTTTGCTCCAGGCCCTCGTACATGGTGGGGTAGTAGAGCAGGCCGTTTTCTTTTTCGAAGATAGGTAGTACGGCTTTGCGTGAGGCCGATGTCCAGCAGCCATACACCGAGGCAACACGGTCATTGACCAATAGCTTTTTGGCTTTTTCTGCGAAGGTAGGCCAGTCGGAGGCGCCGTCTTCCTTGATCACCTTAATCTTGCGACCCAGGATGCCGCCCATGGCGTTGATCTGGTCAATGGCCAACTGCTCGGCCTGGATGGAGCCGGTCTCGGAGATCGCCATGGTGCCGGTAGCGGAGTGAAGCTGACCGACCGTGACTTCGGTGTCGGTAACGGCCAGGCCGGTGGTGTTGACCTTGGCAGTGGGGAACTGCTGCGCCAGCGCCAGGGAGGACATGCCCGCCAGCGGCGATGCCGAGAGTATCTTCAGAAGCTTGCGGCGCGTGGCATCGAAAGCAGAATCGTCAGTGGTATGGGGCATAAGGTCTCCTAGGGTTTACTCGGATGGTTAATAAAAGGCTTGGTGCTAGAACATGGCTTCGGTTTCAGTGGTGGCGGTAAATGGACAAAAAAGTGTTTGGCCGCGACGAAGCGTAATCAACATGCTCTGCACACTGAATACGTTATTTAACGTATGCGTATCCGCATATACGCATTGAGTCCAAAGTGCTTCGGGTTTACGCTAGGGACTCTCCGGTTCACCGCTTGGGAACAAGTTATTTGAGGCCAAAAAGCGCACTTCCACGCAGAAGATTTTTCGTATCCGACGCGACTACAACGCCTGGGTGGCTGACGAGTCCATGGAGGACTACGCCCTGCGCTATACGCCGCGCAGTTTTCGCAAATGGTCCGAATGGCGGGTGGCCAATACCGCCCTAGGCGCCGTGTCGTTTTTGGCCTTGGAGCCCATTGGCGGATCGATCGCCTTGAGCTATGGTTTTTCAAATGCGATATGGGCAATTTTGGTCGTCAGCCTGATCACGTTTTTAACCGCTTTGCCTATCAGTTACTACGCTGCGCGCTATGGAGTAGATATGGAGTTGCTTACCCGCGGCGCCGGTTTTGGTTATCTGGGTTCAACTGTTACTTCGCTGATTTATGCCAGCTTTAGCTTCATATTTTTTGCACTGGAAGCTGCCATCATGGCGGTGGCTTTGCAAATGTTCTTGGATATTCCCATTGGCTGGTTTTATGTGCTCAGCGCCTTAGTGATCATCCCGATGGTGGTGCGCGGCATTACGCTGATGTCCAAGCTGCAAATGTGGACGCAGCCGGTATGGGGTGTCTTGCTCTTGCTGCCCTATCTGGCGATTGCCTACAAAAACCCGCAGGCCTTTAGCGACTTTACCGGCTTGACCGGACGCATATCGGGCAGCAGTGGTTTTGATCCGCTGATGTTTGGCGCAGCAGCCACAGTGGCCTTTTCTTTGGTGGTGCAAGTGGGCGAACAGGTGGACTTTCTGCGCTTTCTACCCGAGCGCACTGCTGATAACCGCAAGCGCTGGTGGGCGGCAGTGCTAATGGCCGGGCCGGGCTGGATTATTCCGGGCATGTTCAAGATGCTAGGTGGTGCGTTTTTGGCGTTTTTGGTTTTGCAAAGCCAGTTGCCGGTACATAAAGCGGTGGAGCCCACGCAAATGTATTTGGCCGGCTATGCCTATGTGTTTGAAGACCCGCAGTGGGTGCTGGCCGCGACGGTGCTGTTTGTGCTGGTGTCGCAGATCAAGATCAACCTGACCAACGCCTACGCTGGCTCGTTGGCCTGGTCCAACTTTTTTGCACGCCTGACGCACAGCCATCCAGGGCGTGTAGTGTGGCTGGTGTTTAACGTGCTGATCGCCGTGTTGCTCATGACGCTGGGCGTTTTTCAGGCGCTGGAAATGGTGCTGGGCTTGTACGGCAACGTGGCGATTGCATGGGTCGGTGCACTGGTGGCGGACTTGGTGATCAACAAGCCTCTGGGCCTGAGCCCGCGCGGTATTGAGTTCAAACGTGCACATCTATACGACGTGAACCCGGTGGGCCTGGTGTCCATGATGCTGGCTGCGACTTTGTCCATCATGGCCTATGTGGGCTTGCTGGGTGTGGCGGCCCAAGCTTTTGCGCCCTTTATTGCTTTGGGAACGGCGTTAGTGCTCTCGCCTTTGCTGGCCCGGTGGACGCGCGGACGCTACTACATTGCGCGCCAGCCGCACCGCCTGGGCCGACCAGGGCAGATGCTGTCCTGCAGTATTTGCGAAAACAAGTTTGAAGCCGAGGACATGGCGCATTGCCCGGCCTATGGCGGCGCAATTTGCTCTTTATGTTGCACATTAGAGTCGCGCTGCCACGACCGTTGCAAAACCGATTCGCGCGCGGCCGAACAGGCGGTGCGTTGGCTCAATGCCTTTTTGCCGGAACAACTGTCGCGCCGGGTGAATTTCCGCGTTGGGCATTACATGGTGGTGGCGTTTTCTTTGGTTACTTTGCTCGCTACCCTGATGGGCATGGTGTATACCCAAGAGTCAGCTATCGCGCTGGGTTCCGATCCGCAGGAGTTGCTGCAGTCGGCATTCCTGAAAGTGTTTGCTATTTTGCTTTTGGTGGTGGCGGCGTGCAGCTGGTGGATTGTGCTGGGCAGCGAGAGCCGACGCATTGCCCAAGACGAGTCCAATCGGCATAACCAATTGTTGGAGCAAGAGATTGAGGCGCACTCGCGCACCTATTCGGCGCTGAAAGCCGCGCGCGATGTGGCCGATTCGGCCAACCAGGCCAAGACCCGCTATGTGGCGGGCATGACCCACGAGCTGCGTACCCCGCTCAACAGCATTTTGGGCTACTCGCAAATCCTGCTGAAAAACGATTTGTTGCCTACTTCGCCGCGCGAATCGGTGCGCACCATACACCGCAGTGGCGAGCATTTGCTGGGTTTGATCGATGGTCTGCTGGACTTGTCGCGCATTGAAGCCGGACGCATGCAGCTGGACCCTTTGCCCCTGCACCTCCCGGACTTTCTGGATGATCTGGTGCGTATGGTGCGACCCCAGGTGCATGCCAAGGGCTTGCAATTTGTATTTGACGAAGGCGGTAACCCCCCCGAGTGGATTAATGCCGATGGCAAGCGCCTGCGTCAGGTAATGATTAACCTGATCTCCAATGCGATCCGCTTTACCGACGATGGAACCGTCACTTTACGCGCCACCTATGGTCCCGATGTGTTTCGTTTTGAGGTGATCGACACGGGGGTGGGCGTTTTGCCCCAAGACCACCAGCGCATCTTTTTGCCCTTTGAGCGCGGTACTGCGGGTCGGCGCCAGGGTGGCGAACCCGGCACGGGTCTGGGGCTGGCGATTAGCGAGCAATTGACCACGCTGATGGGGGGCGAGCTGCGCTTGCTTTCTTCTTCTAGCAAGGGCAGTACGTTTAGCGTCCGCCTGCCTTTGGAGCTGGCCTCGCAGCCGGGCCACTACACCGACACCGTGCGTGAGATATTGGGCTATGTAGGCGCGCAGCGCACCTTGCTTGTCGTTGACGACCAGACCACGCAACGCCAAATGCTGGTGGGTATGCTGGCGCCCTTGGGATTTACGCTGCGCGAGGCAGCCAGCGGCACCGAGTGCCTGGCCAGCATCCAGGAAATGAAGCCTGATGCGGTGCTGCTGGACATCAGCATGGACGATATGGACGGTTGGCAGGCCGCAGGGCGCATACGCCAGGCGGGCTTTGAAGACTTGCCCATCATCATGGTCTCGGCCAACGCCTTTGAAAACCAACCCGAGCGCTTGCGCGCGATGCGCTGTCAGGCTTTTGTGGCAAAGCCGATTTTGGAGTCCGAATTGATCAACACCTTGCAAATACACCTGGACCTGGAATGGTGCTTTGCGCAAACCAGCGAGATACAGGACGTGCAGCCTGCTGTCACAACGCACAAAAACTTGCCCCATGCCGTGCGCCAGGATTTGCTGCGCCTGGCGCGCTTGGGTCATGTGCGCGGCCTGCAAACTGCGCTCGAGGGCATTGCCCGCGCCGAACCGAGTTTTGGGCCAGTGTGCGCGCAGCTAAGCGAGTTGGTCACGCGCTTTGACCTGGAGAGCCTGCAATCCCAATTGATGGAGCCTGAACATGACACCTAATCCATCCCCTGAGACCTCGGTTGTTTTGGTCGTCGATGATGCACCCAGCAGCCTGGGGGTGTTGTGCGAGACCCTGGAAAGTGCGGGCTATACCGTGCTGGTAGCCAGCGACGGAGAAACCGCGTTGCAGCGGCTGGAGATGATTTCACCCGATGCCATATTGCTGGACTGCGTGATGCCCGGTCTTTCTGGCTTTGATACCTGCAGGCGGATAAAAAACAATGCTGCCTGGGCCCAAATTCCGGTGATATTCATGACGGGTCTATCCGATACACAACATGTGGTGGAAGGCTTTGCCTGCGGCGGCGTCGACTATGTGGTCAAGCCCCTGCGGGCCGAAGAGGTGTTAGCGCGCTTGCACACGCATGCGCGCAATGCGCAGGTCAGCCGCATGGTGCGCGACGCTTTGGATGTGGCCGGTTTAGGCGTGGTACTCGTAGATGGCCTGGGTCGCATTGCCTGGCGCTCCCCGAGGGCATCGCGGGCGTTGCTAAGCCTACAAGATGGCGGGGCCGACTACGCTAGCTCCAAGTTGCAGCAAGCTTTGCAAGCGGTGCTGCAAGGTACCGGCGCCAGCGTGGACTGCAAAGACACCAAGCCGCGCATGTCACTGCGCAATATGGGCCAGACCTCCACTGGCGAAACCCTGGTTTTGCTGGAAACCGAGCGCGCGGTGTCGGCTGTCGAGTCGCGCCTCAAACACGCGGCACTAACTGCGCGCGAAACCGAGGTGCTGTCCTGGATCGCCAAAGGCAAGACCAATCGCGATATAGCCGAGATACTTGCGCTCAGCCACCGCACTGTGAACAAGCATTTGGAACATATTTACCAAAAGCTCGGTGTCGAGACCCGCGCTGCTGCTGCTGCGGTGGCGATGGGCTGAGGCCAGCACCCGCAGTTAGAATCCCGGCCCATGGAAGCTTGGCCGAGCGGTTTAAGGCACCGGTCTTGAAAACCGGCGAGGATGTGAGTCCTCCGTGAGTTCGAATCTCACAGCTTCCGCCAAGTCAAGTGTTTTTTCACTCTTGCGAGCTTTTCTTTTGGTTCGGTTACCACAACAGTTACCACAGAACCACAGTTCCGTACTCACCAACGTAGATTGTTTTGGTACCGAGCACGTCTTTCTGGCGGATTGCCTCAAGGCTTCATCTACTTGGTCGAACTTAGCCTTCTTTAGACCCCCTGAACTTCGGGCCAAGGCGGCTGCACCCACTTAGTCCTCCGCCTGGTCCCCGTTGGATAGCTTTAGAACGGCTCGATCTACCAAACTGCCGGGAGGGGTTGACAGTGCCCGAGCCAACTTGAGAATCAGGGCTAGGTTGGGGAGGTGTTGCCCTCGCTCAATCTTGCCCATGTGGGACCGCTCGACCTGCGCCCGGTTGCCCAACTCTTCCTGCGAAATGCCCAACTCGGTCCTGAATTCCCTAACAACCGAGCCAAAAGCCCGAGCAATCTCAGGCTCAAACGTCTTAGCCCCTGCAGGCCTTCCCAGCTTCAGCTTTATTTCCATTGCCAAAAGGATGGCAGGGTGGTACTATAAAAACCACGTTAAATTTAACTCTTTTCGTTGGAGTTCACATGAGCCTAAACGCTTGGCGCCATATTTTTGGCTGCACTTTGATGACTATTGCAATGATTTGTATAAATGCGTGCGCCAGTTCGACGGCGTCACCACAAGAAAAATGCTTAGCCAACGTGCAGGCAGGACACTTTTTTTGCTCGTTAGGTTGCGTGAATAGGCCTGATGTTTCTGCCTGCAACGGGGCCTGTGACGGAAATTACCAGCGCGATATTAATTGGTGTCGGCAACCTTGAGCTCATAGGCTTGAGGTCAATCGAACACTACAGCTCACTTTTTCAACCCGCAAATCTTTAGGAGAAACTTATGAAGCGTTTTACTGCGATCATCATTTTAATGACACCACTATTTGGCCATGCTTTTTGTAATGTACCCATTTATGGTAACAATCAACAACTCAATCAGCTCGCGAACAATCAATCAATACGATCAGTGCCAACAAAATGAGCAGAGGTATCAACAGCAGCAGCAGCAACAGCAGCAGCAGCAAATGCAGCAACAAAATGAACAGTCCCGTCAGAACTCCATGAATGGCATGCGAAATACATTACAACAACTGCAAAATCCAAGCTACCGAAAACCCTAAAAATCACGGCGTAATGGCTCTATAGCGGTATAGGTCTATCGTATGAAGCTAACGCGAGAACAGAATTGGACTGCCAATTGACGTAGTTGTTAATGGGGCGCTGGTATCTACACCTGAATCGTTGTACGCCTGCGCAGTTGGTAAAGGTATCGGCGTGAACTTAATCATTGGTATTCCAGCCGCAATTTCCAAATGAAAGTCACCTCGTTGTATCGCCGAGCAAGCGCTCTTCCTGATAAAGCGGTACCCATCTTCCGACCAGTTCGAGTACTCGCTTTGTGTCCGCCTCGGACAGCTTGGCATTGATTTGCTTTGACAAGGACTCCGCCTCCGCCTTGTTTTGTCCCGCTGGTAAAAAGTTAAAAGCTAAAGCAGCAAATTTCAAAGCCTCGACTAACACCTCTGAATCTGTTGTGCCTTCCGACAGCACATGCGCAAGACTAAGGTAGGCGGTTGGCTCCCCGCGCTCTGCCGCTCGGGTGTACCAGTAAATAGCCGCTTTTTCGCTTTTGGCTACGCCACGACCGGTCTCGTACAAGTCGCCCAAGTTGTTCTGCGCTCCAGCAAAGCCAAGTACTGCGGACTGTCGATATAACTGCGCTGCGGCTCCCACATCTAGGGCTGCAGCTCCGGTGGCTTTCAACCCCTCAGAATAGGCTGCATAAGCCCGTTGGCGCTGCGCTGCGGTGGTGAAGGTGACGGCGATCCCCAACTTGTCAGCGGTAGCCTTATTGAGCAAGTTTAGATCTTTGGAGCCTGCGCTGACCACAAACATCACCACCTTGGGACTGAACCCTAAACTGGTCAGGTAACTTCCGGCAACAGCGCCGTCGACGGCGTCAGATTTGGACTTTCCTCCGGCATCAACCTTGTAGGGAGCATGAAAGCCAATGGATGTAAAGTTGCTCATCATCCTAGGCTCCCCGGCCAACCACACTAGAGCACAGGCCGACGAGCAAACCGTGTCTTGTACCGCCGTTGCGAAGCCCTTTATGCGGATGATCTTCCCAATCTCAATTGCGGGGTAAAGCATTCCACCGGCACTATCTAGAAATATCGTTGCCTTGTTGCTAGCAAGTGCCAGCGTCCGGAACTTATTCTCATCTCCAAGTTTGAAGTCGCCTTTGATGGTGATGGTGTCCTCTTCGCCTTTGGATCCGCGAGCCAGATTGAAATCTGCGGCGATTGCTGGAAGAGCGCAGATCATGGCAGTTGCGCCGAGTATCAGGAAAGCTAACTCTTTTGGCATGATGCATCCGATTTGGTTTATCGGAGCACTTTAGCTGATGCAACAGCTCCTCTGGGTGCTATTGGCAGACGTTACGCCACTGCCCGTTAACCTGCTTGTATTCGCAGCGAGTTGTCCCCAAGGGCGGAAGTTGCATAGAGGGCAGCGGCATTAACTCCATGGACGGTAGCGAGGGCAGGGGATTGAGGCCTACAGAAGGCAAGTCCAAGGTACTGGTGCAGATGTCCCTGTAGCTGCAATTTTGGCCATAGTTGTCGCAGACATGAGCCCGCTTGCACTCAGCGTGGGCTGCTGAACCGAAGGCGGTCAATGCCAGCAGTGCAAGTAATTGTCTGGGTTTGGCCATGATCACCTCAGCGGGTAGTTGATTGGAGCCACAATTTTTTGCTCTTGCCCATGTCTTGTGTGGGTTATTTAGACCATCGGCGCAGGGTGCTTGCCTAATGGGGCGCACGCGTCATGTCATTCGTAATTCTCACCTAGGGTTAGGTATGTGGGGCGATGTCCCGAACTCAGTTGCAGGTTTGAGTCGGTGGACATGATTATTATG
>JBBAPY010000030.1:0-17781 GCA_040400635.1 Rhodoferax sp. | reverse complement strand
TTGGCGAACGGCATTGCTATTTGCTGTCGCAAGCGCGCTTTGGCGTGGAGCAGTGCGCGGACAAAGTATTGCATGTCTCGCCGTTTTGCCCGGTGCAAGGGCAGTACCGCTTTCGCTTCATGGTCAATGCGCAAGGCGATCGCACTGTAGCGCGCGTGGACTATGACGATGTGCGCGGCCCCTTAATTCAAACCAGTGTCAGCGGGCAATTGGAGCCCTTTAGCGCGCTGGCCGCACGCCATGCGCTGTGGCGCTATCCGCTGATGACTTTTGCCGTGGTCTGGCGCATCCACTGGCAGGCGCTGCGCCTGGCGCTCAAGCGCGTTCCGTTTTTCCGTCAACCCCCTGCGCCTGAAAGTTTTGTCAGCCGCTAGTTGTGTGTATCCACCATGAGCCAAACCACTGCCAAATACAGTTCTTCGCGTACAGCCGAACGCCCGCCTGCGGCAGCGCGCACCGTGTTGCAATTGCTACAAAAAATCCGCCATGGCAGCCTCACGCTGCATCTGCCCGATGGCAGTGTGCAGCGCTTTGGCGATAGCGCCACCCCGCACGCCACGCTACACCTAAACAACTGGAATGCATTTACGGGTGCGCTCAAATCCGGCGACATCGGCTTTGCCGAAAGCTTTATCGAGGGTGACTGGACCACCCCGGACTTGAGCGGTTTATTGCGCGTACTGGTCCAAAACCGCGCCGAAGTAGACCGCGTGATTTTTGGTAGTTGGATGGGCCGCCTGGCCTACCGCATCAAGCACTTGCTTCAGCGCAATACGCGCAGCAACAGCAAGAAAAACATCCACGCCCATTACGACCTGGGCAATGATTTTTATGCCTTGTGGCTGGACCCGACCATGAACTATTCGTCGGCCCTGTTTGGCGGCGACCTGACGCAAAGTTTGTCGCAAGCGCAAAACGCCAAAGTGCGCCGCGCATTGCAGCAAGTAGACCTCTTGCCTGGACAGCGCCTATTGGAAATCGGCTGTGGCTGGGGCGCACTGGCCGAGATGGCAACACAAGAGCGCGGTGCGCATGTCACTGGCGTCACCCTGAGCACCGAGCAGCTGGACTTCGCGCGCGCACGCATGCAGCGCCAGGGCATGGCAGCGCAGGCTGACTTGCGCTTGCAGGACTACCGCGATATCCAGGATGGGCCGTATGACGCGGTGTGCTCTATCGAAATGATTGAGGCGGTGGGCCAGGGCTTTTGGCCGACCTATTTCGCCACGGTGGCGCGCATGCTCAAGCCCGGTGGCAAAGCGTGCATCCAAAGCATTGTGATCGCTGACGAATTGTTTGAGCGCTACCTCGCCTCCACCGACTTTATTCAGCAATACATCTTTCCCGGCGGCTGTCTGCCCAGCCCCTCAGCGTTCAAAGCGCAGGCCCAGGCGGCGGGCTTGGCAGTGGTGCAGGAGCACGCTTTCGGCCATGACTATGCGCAGACACTTCAGCGCTGGCGTGAAGCCTTTTTAGCGCAGCGCGAACAGGTGCTGGCACTGGGCTTTGACCAGCGCTTTATGCACATTTGGGAGTTCTATTTGTGCTACTGCGAAGCTGCCTTTATGGAACGCAATATTGATGTATTGCAGTACACCTTGCAAAAACCCCATGCTGCGGCCTAAGGCGCCACTGCATGCCTGGACACAGGCCTTGGTGGCACTGGGTATGGTATGGCTATGCGCTTGTAGCGGCGTACAAGCCTCCACCGAGCCGTCGCCACCTGGCGAGCTGGCGCGCGACATGGAAAAGGCAGTCCTGGCGGGCAGCGGGCGCTTGCGTTGGCTGGGTATCTTGGTGTACGAGGTGAGCTTGTGGACCGCGCCGCAATTTGTGCCCGAGCGCTTTGGTGCGCATGTCTTTGCGCTGGAGATCCGCTACGCGCGCTCCATCAGTGGCAACCTCTTGGCGGACACTTCGCTCAAACAAATGCAGGCCTTGGAACTCCTGCCCGCAGGGCGTCAGGCGCAGTGGTTACAGGCGCTGGCAGGCGCATTACCCGACGTCAAACCCGGCGATCGCCTGACAGGCGTGCATCTTCCTGACAAGGGCTTGCGCCTGTATTTCAACGGGCAGCTGCATAAAGCGATTGACGACCCCTTGCTGAGCCAAAGTTTTTTTGCGATTTGGCTCAGTCCAACGACGCAGGAACCCCAGCTACGTGCGCAGCTATTGGGTCGGGGAAGCTAAATGGCAAGCAGCCCGGGCCTGTCCGTATTGCCCTGGCCGCAAGGGCTGCGCTACGGACTCATGGCTTTGCCCTTGGCCTTCGTGGCGCTGCCGCTGTATGTATTCCTCCCCAATTACTACGCCCGCAGCTTCGGGCTACCGCTGGCCAGCCTGGGTGTATTGCTGCTGTTAGCGCGGGCGGCCGATGCCTTGATTGACCCTTTGCTAGGACGATGGATTGACCGCTTGTTTGCCCGTTCGCAAGCGCAGGTATTGCGCTTTTCCGCCCTTGCCGCAGTCCTGCTGGGGGCGGGTTTTGTTGCTTTGTTTTTCCCGCCGGTGCGCGCGCACGGGGCCCTGCTGCTATGGGCTGCTTGTGCCTTGGTGCTGTGCTATCTGGGTTATAGCGCGCTGACTTTGGTCCAACAGTCCTGGGGGGCTTTGTTGGGCGGTGATGCCGCTTTGCGCAGCCGCATCGTGGCCTGGCGTGAAGGCCTGGGGCTGGCCGGCGTCATCCTGGCTTCGATGGCGCCTTTGGTCTGGAGTTTGCCGCTGACTGCGTCAATTTTGTGCCTGGCATTGGGCATGGGCTGGCTTGCGTGGACGCGGGCGCCTGCACCGGTGCTTGCTCCAGCGCCCGTATCTGAGGATGCAGGCGCCGGTTTGCGGGTATTGGCGCCGCTGCGCTACCGGCCCTTTCGTGCTTTGCTGGCGGTTTTTCTGGCCAACGGCATTGCCAGTGCTTTACCGGCGACTTTGATACTGTTTTTTGTGCAGGACCGACTGCAGGCGCCTGCGTCCATGGAGCCCTGGTTTCTGGCCAGCTATTTTCTAGCCGCTGCCCTCGCGATGGCGCCGGTCTCGCGCCTGGTGGCACGCTGGGGTTTGCAAGCGCTCTGGCTGGCATCCATGGGCTTGTCAGTGCTAGTGTTTGCCTGGGCCGCGCAACTGGGTAGCGGCGATAGCCTGCCTTTTATCGCCATTTGCCTACTTTCTGGCTTGTGCATGGCGGCGGACTTAACCGTTCCCGGCGCTATGCTGGCTGGCCTGATCAGCAGCCAGCCCGAACCCGGGCGCGACAGCGGTATTTACTGGGGCTGGTGGAATATGGCCGCCAAGCTCAATCTGGCGTTGGCCGCGGGTCTGGCCCTGCCTTTGCTGTCCTACGCAGGCTATGAGCCGGGCAGCCAGAGCGAAGCGGCATTGCGCAGCATCACCTATGCGTATTGCGTCTTGCCTTGCCTTTTGAAACTTGGCGCTGCAGCACTTTTGTATTTTTTGATCATCAGGAAAACACCATGAATCGACGTCGCTTATTTGCGCTGACACTGGGCACCGGTGCAGCTTTGGCTTTGGGTGGCTGCGCCTCGCAAAAGCTGGAAACCTACGCACAGGAAAAACCGGCGCTTGATTTGCGCCAGTATTTCAATGGCACCTTGGACGCCCATGGCGTATTCACCGACTACACCGGCACCGTAGTCAAACGTTTCAAGGTGGTCATGGTGTGCACCTGGAACGGCAATGAAGGCGTGTTGGACGAGGACTTCACCTATTCGGACGGGACCACACAAAAGCGCATCTGGCGCCTGAGCGCCGGCCCCGATGGCAGCTATACCGGACGTGCCGATGATGTGGTGGGCATCGCCCAAGGGCGCACGCAGGGCAACGCCTTCCAGTGGCAATACACCCTGGCGCTGCCGGTGGACGGGAAAGTTTACGAAGTGCAGATGGACGACTGGATGTACCTGGTCGATGAGCGCGTGATGCTCAACAAAGCACGCATGCGCAAGTTCGGCCTGCCGCTGGGTGAGGTCACCCTCAGTTTTTACAAGCGTTAAGCCATGGCCTGGATGCAATCTTTGAACCCGCCCCTGCGCGATTGGCGTGGCCAATCGGTGTGGATACTTGGGGCCAGCAGTGGCATAGGCCATGCCACTGCTGCGGCGCTGCATGCGCAAGGCGCGCGGGTCACGGTATCGGCACGCAATGCGCAGGCCTTGAAGGCCTTTGTTCAAGCCCATCCGGGCAGCAGCGCCCAGGCCTTGGACTGTAGCGACGCGCAAGCTGTTGCGCAGGTGGCGCAGCAGTGCTGGCCGCACAGTGCGCCGGACATGGTCTTGTACTGCGCAGGCCACTACCAGCCCATGCGTGCGCAGGCCATGGACTTGGAGGATATGCGGCGCCATTGGGAGGTCAATTACCAGGGTGCCCTCAGCGTATTACAAGCAGTGTTGCCCGCCATGCGTGCACGCGGTAAGGGGCATATCAGCCTGGTCGCCAGCGTGGCGGGTTACCGTGGCCTGCCCAACAGCCTGGCCTATGGGCCGACCAAGGCCGCCATGATTAACCTGGCCGAAAATTTGTACCTGGACTTACAGGCCGATGGCGTTGCGGTGTCGGTGGTGAACCCGGGCTTTGTGCAAACTCCCTTGACCGCAAAAAATAGTTTTTCCATGCCCGCCCTGATCAGCCCCGCACAAGCGGCCCAGGCCATGCTGCACGGATGGGCGCGCGGCCAGTTTGAAATCCATTTCCCGCGCCGCTTTACGGTGTGGATGCAGCTCTTGCGCATCATGCCCCGGCGCTGGTACTTTTACCTGGTCGCTAAGGCTACGACATGAACCCGCCGGACAAACTGCCCATGCCCGCCACGCCTAGCGATGCAGCACAGGCTGCTGCCGTGGACGCGCTGGTGCAATGGTTCGAACAATTGACGCCCGATAGCGTGCAGCAGGTGTCCCGTTTTTACGCGGGGGATGCGCGCTTCAAAGACCCCTTCAATGACGTAAAGGGTGTGTCTGCTATAGAAGCGATTTTTGTGCACATGTTTGAAGCTCTGATTGCGCCACGCTTTGTGGTGACCGGCCGTGTAGCGCAAGGCATGCAGTGTTTCCTGACCTGGGAATTTCGCTTTTGCTTTCGCAATTTCCACCAGGGCCGCGAGCAAGTGATTTTGGGCGCCTCACACCTGGTGTTCGACGGCGCAGGCAAAGTGCAGCTACACCGCGACTATTGGGACGCGGCAGAGGAGTTGTATGAAAAACTGCCCTTGGTAGGCAGCTTGATGCGCTGGCTTAAACGCCGTGCTAACAGCTAGGCAGGAGCGTCTGCTTAAACAGGCACCGTGTCGGCGAAGCTCGGGCGCTCGGAGAGCTTTTCATAGAGCTTGGCTAAATTGGCGTGGCGGCCGCGCCAGTCAATATGGGCAAAGCGGAAATCCAGATAGGCCAGTGCGCAACCGACAGAAATGTCAGATAAGCTCAGGTGAATGTCGGAGCAAAAATTGCGATCGGCCAGACCGCTGGACATGGCTTCTAAGGATGCATCCACCTTGGCAATTTGGCGGTCTATCCAGGCTTGGCTGCGCTCACTGTCTTTGCGGCCGGCCCAGTTTGCTTCGAGGCGGGCCAGAATCAGCGCATCGAGTACGCCGTCGGCCAGCGCTTCCCATGTCTTGACCTCAGCGCGTGCGCGTCCGGTGCTGGGTATGAGCTTGCCCACCGGCGACAGCGCATCGAGGTATTCCACAATAACGCGCGAATCAAACAAGGCTTCGCCGCCTTCCATGACCAGGCAGGGCACTTTGCCCAAGGGGTTCGATTGGCCTATGGTGGTCCCAGCGGCCCAGACGTCCTCAGTCACAAAAGCGTAGTCAAGTTTCTTTTCTGCCATGACGACGCGCACTTTGCGCACATAGGGGCTAGACGTGGAGCCTATTAATTTCATATCGTGTGCTTATTCCAACTAGGGAGGGGCATTCTATACAGGGTGATGAGCCTACAATTGCCGCATGAATTTCTTCCCCATCGACGCGATTTCGCCCTTGGACGGGCGCTACGCCAACAAGCTGACCGATTTGCGTCCTTTGATGAGCGAATTGGGCTATATGCAACGCCGCGTTCAGGTGGAAATTGCCTGGTTCATTGCCCTTAGTGATGCGGGTTTTCAAGAATTCAAACCGCTAAGTACGGGTGCCCGCAAATACTTGCTGGGCTTGGTGAAAAACTTTACGGTGGCCGACGGACAAGCCATTAAAGAGATAGAAAAAACCACCAACCACGATGTCAAAGCGGTGGAGTATTGGCTCAAATCCAAATTCGAAGCGCGCCCGGAATTATTGGCCGCCGCTGAATTTGTGCACTTCGCCTGCACCAGCGAAGACATTAACAACACCAGCCATGCATTGCAACTGCGTGCAGCACGCGGCATCGTGCTGTTGCCGCAGCTCGACCGCTTGGTGCTGATGCTGCGCGATATGGCGCACGCCTATGCCGATGTGCCCATGCTTAGCCGCACCCACGGCCAGACCGCCAGCCCGACAACGGTGGGCAAAGAAATTGCCAATGTAGTGGTGCGCCTGCAAGCGGCCTGCGAGCGCATTGCCAGTGTGCAAATTATGGGAAAAATGAACGGCGCAGTCGGAAATTACAACGCGCATTTATCTGCCTGGCCCGAGTTTGACTGGGAAGCCTTCGCCCGCCGCGTGGTGCAAGAACCTGAGCCGCTGGGCCTGGGCCTGGTGTTCCAGCCCTACAGCATTCAGATTGAGCCGCATGACTATATGGCCGAGCTGTTCGACGCGGTAGCCCGCACGAATACGATTTTGATTGACTGGTCGCGCGATGTGTGGGGCTATGTATCCCTGGGGTATTTCAAGCAAAAGCTGCGGCCCGGCGAGGTCGGTTCCAGCACCATGCCGCACAAAGTCAATCCGATTGACTTTGAAAACGCCGAGGGCAACTTAGGCTTGTCCAATGCGCTCTTGCGCCACCTGAGTGAAAAGCTGCCCATCAGCCGTTGGCAGCGCGACCTCACCGACTCCACGGTATTGCGCAATATGGGTGTCGCCTTGGGTTATGCCTTGCTGGCCTACCAATCGATGCAGGCCGGCTTAGGCAAGCTGGAGATCAATACCGCCGCTATTGCTGCCGACTTGGACAATTCCTGGGAAGTACTGGCCGAGCCGATCCAAACCGTGATGCGCCGCTACGGCCTGCCCCAGCCTTACGAGCAGCTTAAAAACTTTACCCGCGGCGCCGCCATGACGCGCGAACTGATGCAAGGCTTTATCGTCGGACTGGCCATACCGGAGGAAGAAAAGCAGCGCCTGCTGGCCATGACGCCAGGCAGCTATACCGGTAAAGCGGCTGAGCTGGCAAGGCGCATCTGAGGGCGCTGCCGCGATGGCCGCGCTTCGTTTGCCAAGTCCGCATCGGTTTTTTTCGTGTTTGCCTAGTCAGGCGCTGGCGACTTCCCGTCTTGTTGCTTTAATGCCAGCGCTCTTTCGTAAAGTGCATTGCGCGCTTCGCCGCTGATCTCGGCCGCTAATTTGACGGCAGTTTTCAAGGGCAGTTCAGCCAGTAACAAGCGCAGTATCCGGTCGTCTTGCGATTGTTCGACGGGTGCGCCAGGGGCGTGCACCACCAGGGTGAATTCACCGCGCAGGCGCATGCTGTCGGCGCCCAGCCAGTCGCCCAGGGCATCGGCGCGCATGCTGGCGATTTCTTCAAATTGCTTGCTCAGTTCGCGGCCCACGGTCAGTGTGCGCTCGCCCAGGATGGCCAGCGCCTGCGCCAACGCTTGCATGCGGTGCGGCGCCTCCAGCAGGACAAAGGCACGTGATTGGCTTGCGAGCGCCCCTAGCGCCTGCACACGCTCGCCGGTTTTGCTGGGCAAAAACCCGGCGAACACAAAACCTGTGTCACTCTCTGCGCCTTGCACCGCGCCCGTTGCGCTGAGCAGGGCCGTCACGCTGCTGGCGCCGGGTAAGGGCAGCACCCGTAAGCCCTGCGTGCGCACGTACGCCACCAGGCGCGCGCCCGGGTCGCTGATGCCTGGGGTGCCCGCATCGCTGACGCAGGCCACGCGCGCGCCCTGGCGCAGCAAGTTCACCACGGTATGGGCCGCTTGTGTTTCGTTGTGCTGGTGTAGCGCCAGCAACTGGGCGCTGCTTTTGTCGATACCGTAAGCGCGCAAGAGTGTGCGGGTGTGCCGCGTGTCCTCGCAGGCAATGTGGTCGGCCAGTGACAGGACATGCAAGGCGCGCAGGCTGATATCGGCCAAATTACCGATAGGCGTGGCTACCACATAGAGCGCGCTTTTCGGATAATCCTGGGCACCGGCGGCCTCGTGGGCGGCCTTCAGGGCGGAGTCAAATAATGCAATCACGCAAGGGTTTCCTTGGGGCGCCAAGCGCCCAGCCTAGCAGCAAAAAAATCGGCGATGCCGCCGAGGACGAAGCCCTGCAGTATTTGCAGGACCAGGGCCTGCGTCTGCTGACGCGCAATTATCGGACACCGGGGCGCGGCGGCGGCGAGATTGATCTGGTCATGCGCAGCCCCGACGGAATACTGGTCTTTGTGGAGGTGCGTAAGCGACTGAACACGCGCCACGGCGTTGCGGCGGCCAGCGTCGGATGGGTGAAGCAAAAACGCATTGTGCGCGCCGCGCAGCATTACCTGCTGGGCCTGACACGCTTGCCACCCTGCCGCTTTGACGTGGTGGAAATGGATAACGAAGGCGTGCATTGGCTCCCCGGCGCTTTTGATGCTGGCTAGTTCAGATCGCGCTAGCGCAAAAAGCGGGCGCGCAGTTCAGGGGCACGTATTGCGCTCCACCGGGCAGAAGATGGTGCACCCCTACTTGCCGCTATGAAACAGCCGGGGGTGTAGCGCTTTGGGGTACATGCTTGGCGGTTATCATTGGAGGATGCTTGAACAACGCATTGAACAACACTTTATCGACAGCGCTGACCTGAAGTACCAAGCGGCGCAGGTGCTCAGTAAGCCGATTGCACAAGCTATTGGCGCCATACTGGCCAGTGTGA
This sequence comes from Rhodoferax sp., assembly GCA_040400635.1. GTDB lineage: Bacteria > Pseudomonadota > Gammaproteobacteria > Burkholderiales > Burkholderiaceae_C > Allorhodoferax. The sequence continues at coordinate 8,786 of JBBAPY010000030.1, read as the reverse complement.
CGAGCGGCGGCAAAGTCCTGGCCTGTGGCAATGGTGGATCAGCAGCGGATGCACAGCATTTTTCGGCAGAGTTTGTAGGCCGCTTTGAGCGTGAACGGCCCGAGTTAGGCGCCATCGCCTTGACCACCGATTCCTCCATCATTACTGCGATCGCCAACGACTACGATTTCAACTCGATTTTTTCGCGCCAGGTACGGGCGCTGGGCCAGGCCGGCGATGTTTTGTTGGCCATTTCCACCAGTGGCAATTCGGCCAATGTACTGGCCGCCATTGAAGCGGCGCACCAGCGCGATATGGTGGTGGTGGCGCTTACTGGGCGTGGCGGCGGGAAAATCGGCCAGGCTTTGCGCGATACCGATGTGCACATCTGTGTGCCGCACGAGCGCACCGCGCGCGTGCAGGAAGTCCATATTTTGACGCTCCATTGCATTTGCGATGGGGTAGATGCCCAGTTGATGGGTGAACAGGGAAGTGCTCTATGAAATCACTGCTTCGTTATTTTGCGCTGGCGGCTGTCTTACTGGCCACGCTGCTATCGGTGAGCGCTTGTTTTCCGTTGGTGGCCGGCGGCGTGGTCATGACCGGCTTTGTTGCGGTGGACCGCCGTACCTCAGGTGCGATGCTGGAGGATCAGGCTATCGAGGTCAAAACTTCCAGCCGGATCCGTGACGCATTGGGCGAACGCGTGCATATCACCGTCACCAGTTACAACCGCAAAGTACTGCTCACCGGCGAAGCACCGGACGCGAAAGACAAAGAGCACGCGGGCGAAATCGCTAAGAATATCGACAACATTACCAGTGTCTGGAATGAAGTCGGCGTGACCTCTATTACCACCTTGACTGAGCGAACCAACGACCTGGTTGCGGCGGGGCGTATCAAAGCCGATCTGATTGACGCCAAGGACTTGTTCAGCAACGCATACAAAATTGTGGTCGAGCGTGGCTCGGTCTATGTGATGGGGCGCATCACTGCGCGCGAGGCCAAGCGCGTCTCCAGCGTCATTAGCGGCGTAACCGGTGTAAAAAAAGTGGTCTTGGTGCACGAGACTATCACCGAGGACGAGTTGGCCAACTTGAACGCCAAACCCGCTAATTAATTAGGCCGAACGGTGGCTGAGGCGGGCGCATGCGGCTATTGCGCCGCGTCAATTGTCCTTGGCCGTGCCCCCCCGCCGCAGGCCCTTCGGTGGAGGCGGCGCTATCGCAAGCGTTTGATCAGGCTAGACGTATCCCAGCGCCGCCCACCCATTTGCTGTACGTCGGCGTAAAACTGGTCCACCAGCGCGGTAACAGGCAGTCGTGCGCCATTGTGTTTGGCCTCGTCCAGAACCAAACCTAAGTCTTTGCGCATCCAGTCCACTGCAAAGCCGAAATCGAATTTATCGGCCACCATGGTTTTGCCCCGGTTGTCCATTTGCCAGCTTTGCGCTGCGCCTTTGCCGATGACGTCCAATACCTGTTCCATGTTCAGGCCTGCTTTTTGTCCGAAGGCAACGGCCTCGCTCAGGCCCTGCACCAGACCGGCAATAGCGATCTGATTGACCATCTTGGCCAACTGCCCGGCGCCGCTGTCCCCTAGCAGGGCAAAGGCGCGGGAAAAGGCCATGGCAGTGGCTTGGGCCGCATCAAAGGCCGCGGCCTCCCCGCCACACATGACGGTCAGCATGCCGTTTTGCGCGCCGGCCTGGCCCCCCGAAACCGGGGCATCGACAAAATGCAATCCCAAGGACTGTGCATGGGCATGGAGTTCGCGCGCCACTGTGGCCGAGGCCGTGGTGTGGTCTACCAAGACCGCGCCCGCATGCATGCCGGCAAAAGCACCATCGTTGCCCAGCACCACGCTGCGTAGGTCATCGTCATTACCTACACAGCAAAACACGATGTCGGCGCCCTGGGCCGCCTGGCGCGGGGTCAGCGCGCTGGCATGGGCGCCCAAGGTACTGGCGTGGCCGGCAAACTCCTGCACCCAACTTTGTGCCTTAGCAGGCGTGCGGTTAAAGACCGTAACTTGGTGACCGGCCAGCGCCAGGTGTCCCGCCATGGGGTAGCCCATCACGCCCAGACCTAAAAATGCGACCCGTTTCGCGGGCGCTGAGGCATAGGTTTTGGGATTTACGGAGGCGCTCTGGCTCATACATCTTCCTTATTGGACGGGTTATCAAAGCCCGCACTTTAGACGATCCTGCGTTTTTCTATCCCCCGACGCGGGCTTGTCACAACCGCGTTAGCTAATCGTGGTCATTGAAAGCCTCTGGCGCTTTGGCCTTGCTGCGGGCCTCGCCCCAGCTGATGCGCTTGGACTTGACCAGGCTCATCAGGTTCTGATCCAGCGTTTGCATGCCTACGCTTTGGCCCATTTGAATGACGGAATACATTTGTGCCACTTTGCCTTCGCGGATCAAGTTGCGGATACTGTTGGTACCCAGCATGATTTCATGCGCCGCCACGCGTCCGTCATGGCTCAGGTTTTTGCACAAAGTTTGCGTGATCACGGCTTGTAGCGACTCGGACAACATCGCGCGGACCATCTCTTTTTCATCCCCAGGGAAGGCATCCATAATCCGGTCTATGGTCTTGGCGGCGCTCGAAGTGTGCAGGGTGCCAAATACCAGGTGCCCGGTCTCGGCGGCGGTCAAAGCCAAGCGTATGGTTTCGAGGTCGCGCAACTCACCTACCAAAATCGCATCCGGATCCTCGCGCAAGGCTGAGCGAAGCGCTTGCGAAAAACCAGGGGTATGGGCTCCGATCTCGCGCTGGTTGACCAGGCACTTGCGCGAAACATGGACAAACTCGATAGGGTCTTCAATCGTCAGAATATGCCCGTGCGTGTTCTCGTTGCGATGCTTGACCATGGCTGCCAGTGTGGTCGATTTGCCCGAACCGGTAGGGCCGGTGACCAGCACCAGACCACGCGGCTTGAGTGCGATCTCGGCAAAAATAGCCGGCGCATTGAGCTGGTCCAGGCTCAAGACGGTGTTTGGGATCGTCCTAAACACCGCACCGGCGCCGCGCAAGTGGTTGAAGGCGTTCACCCGAAACCGCGACAGGCCTTCGATTTCGAAGGAAAAATCAAGTTCCAGCAATTTTTCAAAGCGCTCGCGCTGGGCTTCGCTCATGATGTCGCAAATCATCGCCAACACCTCTTCGTGCTCCAGATCGGGCAGGTTGATGCGCCGCATATCGCCATGAACCCTTAACATGGGCGGCAGACCGGCCGAGAGGTGCAGGTCCGAGGCCTTGTTTTTGATGCTGAAAGCCAGTAGCTGCGATAGATCCATAGTTTCTTCCCCCGCTCCCCTTGCGTATCGATTGATTTCAAATAAATAAATATTTTTTAAATGATTGCATTAAATTATGTTGGAAATTGATGCCAGTTTGCAATCTACTTGGCAGCGCATAGCGCAGGCTTGCCAAGCCGCCGGGCGGGATCCGGCCTCGGTGCGGCTGTTAGCCGTCTCCAAAACCTTTACGGCTCAGGCGGTCGCCCAGGCCCATGCAGCGGGGCAGTGCGATTTCGGCGAAAACTACATCCAGGAAGGCGTGGAAAAAATCCAGGCCCTGGCGCATCTACCCCTGGTCTGGCACTGCATAGGCCCGATCCAAAGCAATAAAACCCGCCTGGTGGCCGAACACTTCGACTGGGTGCATTCGGTGGACCGGCTCAAGATCGCGCAAAGGCTGAGCGAGCAAAGGCCAGCGGCGCGCGGGCCGCTACAGGTGTGCATGCAGGTCAATGTCGATGGCGGGCCGACCAAGGCTGGCGTGCCGCCCGAGCAGGCCGCAGAACTCGCGCGCCAGATTGCCAGCCTGCCCGGCTTGCGCCTGCGCGGCATCATGAGCATTCCTGAGCCCGCGCCAGACTTTGCTAGTGCCTTTGCAGTCCATCAGCGCAGCTTAGCCCTTTATGAGGCCCTGAAAGCACAAGGCTTTGACCTAGACACCTTGTCGTTGGGCATGAGTGCGGACTTGGAAGCGGCCATTCACGCGGGAAGCACCCTGGTGCGGGTGGGGTCGGCGATTTTCGGTGCCCGCACGCCCCAGGCATAAAAAAGCCCTTGCTAAAGAGCAAGGGCTTGCCTTTGCATTCGAAGCAGTGGCAAATTTCTTAAAACGTATAGCCTAGGCTTAGCGTAATGACAGATGGGCTCATGGTCACGTCCGCATTGCGTTCGATCCCTAATGTGTTGCTGGACATCTTCGTTTTGACCTGCGCCGTGGACCACACTATGTTGGCGCTCCATGGCCCGCTGATTTGTGCTGTGGCGCCTACCTGAAATGCTAATCCTGCTGACGAGGAAAGTTTGATCGAGGTCGAACCCCCGTTGACCCTGTCGTTTACAGCGGTGGAGGTGGCGTTGTCAAAAACAGTGTAGTTAATGCCGGCGCCAATAAAGGGGCGCACCCCCCCGCCGACCTCGTCAAATCGGTAGTTCAAAAACAAAGTTGGCGCAATTTGGCGCACAGTGGCTGCAACCTGTCCGTTGAGTGCGGCGACGCCAGGCGTGACCGCACTCGCATCTTTAACCACCAGGGTGTTGTCATGGGTCGGTGGTATGCCCAACGCAAGCTCTAGCTCCAAGTTAGGCTCGATTTCGCGCGCGACCGAGAAAAACAAAGTGGACTGCTTACTGACAGCCAAACTCAGTGCGTCGGTTGGGGTGAATGGGCCATAAATGGAGGAGGCGGACGATTTTGGGTCAATTTGAACCCAGCCAACTTTTACTGTAGTTGCCTGCGCAAGGGCAACACTGGAAAAACCGCAAGCCAAAGTTGTAAATGCAATGCGCAAGCAAGTATTTTTTTTCATGGTGAGGACTCCGACGAATAATTAAAACTGGCTGAAAAATGCGCGTGCCGCGACGTTGCAGAATGGGGGAACTAGGGTGCCGTGGTAGCTGCTAACCACGGAAGTAGCTGCAGCAATTGCGGCATCGCCTGGGCTTTTTCCCGCGGCAACTGCCGCCGCATAAGCCGCGTTTGCAGTCGAAGTTTTAGCACTGGTGAATCCCGCCTTTACCAATGCGAAAGGATCGCTCGCACCACTTGCCGCCGAGTCAACATCCAAGGCCGTGATCAGTGGCCCCAGGCCTGTCCACAGTGTTTTCATCACAGTAGTGTGCAAAGGGTAGAAGACAGTCGGATCTCCATTTCCACCACACAAGAGCACCGGCGCCGTTGGAGTCCAGCCGCGCAGATCGTTTGCTTTAGCCGCAATCCGCAGCGGACTGGTGGGTGTCGCCGCTTGCTGCAGGGTTTGGGGGTTGGTCAAAACACCATCTGGATTGGCCAGCGCATCGGCGATGTAACTTGCACGGGCACTGTTTTTGATCAGGTTGGACGTGCCAAATCCGCTCGCAAAAAGCGCGTCGCTAGCCCCGAAACCGGTTGGTGGTGTCATGCTGCCCATACCAGTTGGCGCGGTACTGCTGAACAATGCGGTTTGAGGTAGTTTGGAGAATATGATTGTCCAGTTGTAGGGCCCGGGCAAGAGGCTTTCAATGCCTGTTGCATAAGCGCTCTCGTAAAAATCAGACGGAGTGCTGTAAATATTGCCAAAAGTCTTTTGCGCACTCGTAACGGTCATTGGGGTGAAAATTGTCGAACCCGCATTGACTTGGCCCAAGAAAGTAGCGTCAGACTGGGCTGCTAAAGCATAGGGCCCGGACATGGGCGCAGATGCAGTGACAGGAATGCTTGCGGCTTGCAGTGCCCGATGCGTGGCCATTGCGACATGTCCTCCTTGGGAATACCCGGTCACGAATAACTTTGCGCTTGCCGAAGCGGGCGAAAGAAGACCTGGCAGGGCGGCCTTGGCGGCTTTCAACGCATCCATCATGTCTTTGGATTGTTGATCTGCGTTTAGGTAGGGGTGGTAATCCAATGTTGAGCTGTCGTATCCAGCGTAATTGGGCGCTACCACGATATAGCCTTGCGCTGCATACAGCGCAGCCAGCATCGTGGATTCCGAGAAGGCGGGGTTAGTGCGGTCTATCCAATCGGCCAGGTTGTAGCGCTTCTCAATAGTGGTTCCGTGCGCATAAAGAACGATAGGCCGCGCTCCGCTACAGCGTGCATCGGAGCCAGTCGGAACCATCAACGCCGCAGATGCGTTGGTTGCTTCCCCTTTACCCCCGACGGTTCCGTATTTGATGTAGTTCACATCCACACCGCAAACAGGATCTGAAGCAAGCTGTAGTAAAGATTGGCCGCTACTGCTGGCCATAAGCGAACCCTTGAACTCGGCCGCCGACACCGCGATGATTCGAGGGGGAGGGTTTTGCATTAACTCACCTCTGGCGGGACTTGTGGATTGGGTGCCAAGTGGACCGCCACCCCCTCCGCAGGCCGCAAGCAGCAATACCGTGATCGAACCGAGTGCCACCTGTTTTATAAATCGCATGCTGGATGTCTCCTGGCTGTTGTGGGTGATGTAATTTGATTAAATTACAAAAATTACAACTAATTTAACTGATATTTTAAAAATTTGTAATACGGGTATACCCTTTTTACTAGTTCGATAGCTAGGTATCTAACTAGGCTAGAAATGAACATGTAAATTTGAATTTTGTGGGATGCTCCCCCACTGGATTGGGCCGACTGCTGCCCTTGGCTTTTATGCAATCCAGGTTCGGTAGCGCAGTTTCATGACCAAAATCGCCAGCGCCAAGGCCAGGGTGATGCCGTTTGCGATGATGACCGGCCAGGCCGATAGCAGCCAGCCATAGACCGCCCAGTGCGCGATGCCGATGGTAAGCACGGTGTACATGCCCAGCGAGATGCCGCAGACGTCCTTGGTGCGGAAGGTGTGCCAGACCTGGGGCAAAAAGGCGACTGTGGTCAGGGTGGCGCCTATGGTGCCTATGGTGTCAGTGAGATTCATATAAAGATTTATTTGTCCTGGGCGGCCCAGTCCACCAGCGCGTCCAGGACGGGTCGCGCAGCTGCTGCATTGGCATGGTTGATGAGGGCGACCAGTGCGTAGCGTTTGCCGCTGGCGGCATCGACATAGCCGGCGATGGCGTTCACGCCAAGAATGCTTCCGGTCTTGAGGTGGGCGCTGCCCGCAGCGCGGACTTTGGAGCGTGTGAGGGTGCCGTCGATACCGCTAATGGGAAGGGACGCAATCAATTCGGGCATCAGCGGCGAGCGGTAAGCGTGTTGCAGCAAAAGACCCAGGGCCCTAGCGCTCACACGCTCGCTGCGCGAGAGGCCGGCGCCGTTGTCCACCTGCGGTGCGTCTTCACTGCTGATGCGTGATTCCCACCATTTTTGCAGCACGGCACGCGATTGCTCGGCCCGGGCTGTGCCTGTGCCGCCCTCGCGCCCAAGCGTTAAAAAAACTTGCTGGGCCATGACGTTATTGCTGTACTTATTGATCTCGCGTACCACCTCGGCCAGGGGTGGCGAGCGCCACTCCAGCAGTGGCTTGGCCTCCAGCAGTTTGACCGGCACCGTGCCCCAGCGTGCGCTACCGTCCAAGCCCGCGCCCATGCTGCGCCACAGGCCTTGCACCGCGCGCGGCGCATAGCTGGCTGGGTCGGCATAGGCCACAGGCCATATTTTTTCGCCGCAAGAGGCGGGCAGTGCACCGCCAAAGCGGATGCGCAAAGGGTCAGAAAAATCTGCCTTCAGCCCCGCGCGGTAGTCGGTGCAGGCGCCGCCCGCTAGAGCTACGCTGTCCTGGGTTTGCACGCCCCACAGAGGCGGGTCGTATTGCACCCGCGCCGTGCGCCCTGTCGGCTCAGGGCTGAAGGTCATGACGATGGATTTGTAGTTGATGAGCAGCGCCTCGGGCCGCGCGTTGTAGGGGCGCAGCGGCTCGCCGTCAAAAGCTGCGGGGTCCTGGTCGGGCACTAAAAAAGCGCTGTTATCCAGCACGATGTCGCCGCTGATGCGCGCAATGCCCAGGCTTTGCACCCTGCGCAACAGCAGCCACAAGCGCTCCATCACCAGTTGCGGATCGCCCTGGCCTTGGATGTACAAATTACCGCTCAGCGTCCCATCGCGTACCGGGCCGTCGATGTATACCGGTGTGCTCCAGCTATAGGCCGGGCCCAGCAAGTCCAGCGCCGCATAGGTGGTGAACAACTTCATCACCGAGGCCGCTTGCATCGGCGCTTCGATGCGATGCTGCAAGCGCGGCACTGCCTTGGAATCCTGCGCGTCCACCACCAGGAAGGCGGCGGCGCCCGCAGGAATGCGGGCGCGCTGCAAAGCCTCTTCCACCGCCGCCGGTAACTGGGCGTGTGCCGTGGCGCTGACCACAATCAATAACGCAGCAAACCCTAGCCGAAGGTGAAAACAAATACCCATGGTTGATTATCGGTGGCAAGGTGATCTTGGAGGGGGTGAAGGGGCGCGGGGGGGGCGGGAGACAAACCAAGCCCGATAATCGACGCGATGACTTCTCCTGCTCCTGCCGTATCGCCTTTGGGCCTGTCTCCCGCCGCACAAGGTCGTATCGCTGCGGTGGTGACCGTATCCATCTGGACGGCTTTCATCGTGATCGCGCGCGCCACCGCCGACCCCGCGCGCGGCGGCGCACTTTTGCCTTTGGATGTGGTCTATGCCCGCCTCTGGGGCGCGGCTTTGGTCTTGCTGCCCTGGGGCTGGTGGATCACGCGCACAGCCCGCAAGCAGTTGGACCCGCTTGCGCCGGGGCGCGGCTCGCTCGGTGGCGTCTCGCCTTTGCCCTGGGGCATTACCTGGCGCATCGGTCTGTTTGGCGGTTTGCTCTACGCCACGCTGGCCTATAGCGGTTTCGCTTTCGCGCCCGCGGCCCAT
>JBBAPY010000029.1:0-17959 GCA_040400635.1 Rhodoferax sp. | reverse complement strand
ATAATAATCATGTCCACCGACTCAAACCTGCAACTGAGTTCGGGACATCGCCATGGCGGGACAATTGGATTTCTGGCTGAGACACCAGAGCAGGTGCAGGCTTTTCATGCTGCTGGTATTGCTAACGGTGGAACTAGCTGCGAAGAGCCGCCCGGCCCTAGAGAAGGGCCTTTTGGTGCTTTATATCTTGCGTATCTCCGTGACCCATCTGGAAACAAGATTTGCGCACTGCATCGGCCATCTAAGCCAGCCTGATGGGAGTTAGCCTCCAGTCGTTTTGGAGACTGTGCACTTGAAAAGATGCCTAGAGTATGCGTAGGCTATTGAAGTTCGGCTATCGAAAAATTAGGCTAACTGAACGATAAAAGAAGTTCAATTAGCCCTCATTTTTTACCTAAATACCATGCGGTCAAAGCACAAAGTCTACGCCGTTGAGTTGTCTAAGGATCAGTCAAGAAGGTGTCCTGTTTTGACCAGAATGAGACATCCCTCGATACTGAACGGCTGGTGCTGGCTGAGGTGCGGACTGCGAATCCAACTCCCCTGTGGGTAACTCCCATGTTCGTCGGAAAACACGCCTTCCACCACATAAATCTCCTCGCCACCGTAATGCCGGTGAGGATTGAAATACGTTTGCGGTGCCCATCGTACTAATGCGGTGTGACTGGTCCCGAATTCAGACAAGGGCATAACCTGTAGCCCGTCAACCATTCCCTGGAACCAGCGCGATTGATGGGTGTGGACTACAACCCTTTCGCGGTCATCAGGTGACAGGTGCCGAAGCTTCACAAACAAGGTGCACCCGTTCAGAGAAAACGGCGTGTGGCTGGAACCTGAGGGATTCTTCAAATAAGTGCCTGGCCCATAGTCCCCAAACTCGTCGCTCAAAGTACCATCGAGCACCAGAATTTCTTCGCCAAGCGCGTGCTTATGAAAATCGAACTTAGCACCTGCGTCATACCGCACGATTGAAGTCGCACGGGCTATCTCACCGCCGTCGCGTTCTAAAAGTCGGCGGTGTACCAGCGGCGCAGGAGATGGCTGCCAAGCTAAGGCGTTGCTATCGACAACGCAGCGTTGCGAAAGAGCGGCAAGCATTATTGACCCAGGAATGTCTGAACTGCAGCCACAGTAGCTGCCGGATCTTCTTCGTGTCCTACATGTCCCAGCTTTTCAAAAATAATCAGTTGGCTACCGGCGATATCGCGATGAAATTTTTCGGCGTTATCCGGAGTGATGAGCCGATCAAGACCGCCCCAGAGGATCAAGGTCGGCACCTTTACCTGTTTGATCGCTGATTCATTTTGCCCAGGTTTGTTTTGCGCGAACCTTAGGGTGATGGCCTTTCTATTGCCCGCGCGTAGGGCCAAGTCGTAATAGCGATCAACCAATTCGGCTGTGACCTTGGTGGGATCTGCATAGACGTTTCGAACGCTGGATTCAACGATGCTTCGCGGCAAGATGTTGCTAAGCAGGCGGCTGAGCAGGGGCATTTGCACAAGTTTGAAAGCTATGGGCACCGACGCGGCTGTGGTGGCATATCCTGAAGAATCGACCAATATCAACCGTGAAATCCGGTCTGGGTAGGCAACAGCGGTTTGCCAGCTGACATCGCCACCAAATGAATTTCCCGCTAAAACCGCACGCTTTATTTGCAGCGTATCCATCAAGGAGTTCATAAAATGAGTGTAGGCGGGCATTTGGTAGTTGCCGTCCTTGGTTGGTCCAGTCAGGCCAAACCCTGGCAAATCCACCCGGATCACCCGGTGTTTGGATTTGAGCGCCTCGGACCAAGCATCCCAGGTGTGCAAACTGGCGCCAGTACCGTGCAAAAGAATGATGGGTTCCGGGTCATCTCTCGGTCCTTCATCACGCAAATGCACGCTCATACCATCAATGGCGACAAATTGGGAAGGCTGCTGCGCCCAGCGTGCCGTCAAATCCTCTACCGGACGATCAGGCGCCCACACGGCGACTACGCCAATTACCAAGAGCGCGACCAAGGAGAGCAGCAGATTTCGGGCAATTTTGAGCATGTGGTTGGCTTGTTTGGTTGAGGATTCGGGTTTGTCTGGATTATCCAGCGGACTCCGCCTGTTCTGACCAAGCTGGAGTGGCGCATCGTTTGCAACGATACGGGTCAGGAACACCCGAACAGCATCGGAAACAGTCAACCCAAAAGCCAGGCGGCCCGGCGTTGCGCCTTTTGACGGTAATACAGAAAAAGGCTTGGGGTCATTGCCTGATCAGGCACCCCTGCCGGCCTGCGCACACCGCTGAACGGTTCGCATGGAAGGCACACGCCTGCCAGACTCCAAGCGCGCAACCGCCGCCCGATTACCAGCGCAAGAACCTGTTGCCCAGCACCGCGCCGACCACCGCGCTCAAGCCCATGCCGCCCGAGTACCACAGGGCGAAGAAGGCAAAACTGTTTTCGGTGCAGTGCAGTGAGTACAGCATCGCAGCCAGGGCGCCTGCCCCTAAACCGGAGATGGCGCCGGTGAGGGCGGGCCGGGTCGGCGCCATGTCGCGCAGCGTCCATAGCAAAGCGGCCAATACGGGCAGAGCGACGAAAGCGATGCTCAAGGCACACACTTGCCAACTCGTCCCCAAGGCCAAGGCGCTGCGCTGCGCCACCGGAGCTTGCAGCAGCTGACTCAAGCCTTGCCCGCCCATGGCCAGCAGTGCCAAGCCAATGGCCCAAGGTGCCTTACCCATCGGCCGACCTGGATGCGCGAGGCTATAAATCAATGCTGCACTGAAAACGAGTAGCGCAAACAGCCACACCATCTTCAAGCTAAAGACAGAGGTGCCTGCGAATTCACTCAGCTTCGGATTCAAACCCAGGAAAAGCACCATCACGCCACACACGGCCAGGGCCAGCGCCAAACGCCCACCGACTTGCCGGGGGACGGGGCGCCGGGCCGGGCCGGCATCGTGCGCTAAGAAAGCAATCAAGTCATCGGTGTTCATGGTTTCTCTCTCCATTGGGTGGCCAAGGCCTTTAAGCCTCGGTGCACATTCACTTTTACGGCCGCTTCGCTTTGTCCGGTCAAGGTCGCGGTCTCGGTGATCGACAGGCCTTGCAGCTTGGTGTGTTCAATCGCCAGGCGCTGCTTGTCGGGCAACAACGCCAGCATATGGCTCAGGTCGCGCTGCGAGTCGGCCGCTTCGGTATCGCCGCTGACGGACAAAATTTCTGACCAGTCGTCGATGTCATCGTGCAAAGCCTCACGCCGGCCGTGCGCGCGCAAATGGTCAATCCATTTGTAGCGTGCGATCGCGTACATCCACGCCGTGAAGGCTTGCTCGCTTTGGTAAGTGTGGCGTTTTTGATGAATGGCCAACAGGGTTTCTTGCACAAGGTCCTCGACATCACTGGGTTGCGACTGCATGCGTCGATTCAGAAAGCGCCGCAGGTAGCCACTGATGACTTTCAAAGCGCGCGCATAGCAGGCGGCGTCACCCTCTTGGGCTTGCAGCCATAGCGCATGCAATTCGAGTTCAATGGTTTGCAGGCTTTCGCTCATCAAGTCAGTTCGTTGTGGGTCAAGAAAAAGTTACAGATTAAAAAGAAGTAAATAAATTAAATTTTTCGTAACTTTTCGCTGTGATGCGACGGATTACACCATGACAGCGCTTGACAAGTGCCAAGACGGCATCTGTCAAAGCGGTCATTTTCAACCTTCATTCCTTCAGGAGATTTTTCATGAACAAGCAACAACTTCTCGCCATCGCTCTGGGCTCTGTATTTGCCGTCGTAGGTATTTTGCCCGCGCATGCCGCAGGCAACCCTTTTGCAGCCAAAACCTTAGATGCCGGCTACCAAATCGCCCAAGCCGACATGAAAGCTGACATGAAGGGCGAGACCAAAGCCAAAGACGCTAGCTGTGGGGCAGATAAAGAAATGACCAAATCCATGGATAAAAAGAAAGACGGAAGCTGTGGCGCTGGCACAAAAGCCGATATGAAGATGGACAGCAAAGCCAAAGACGGCAAGTGCGGTGAAGGCAAGTGCGGCGCCGATAAAAAGAAATAAGCCTTGCCCCCGGCACATTGATTTTTAAATCTGAGTCATTCGCATGGCCACGATCGCACTTCACGCTGCAGGTTTAGGTTTTCGCCGCGAGCTGATCCCGGCACTGCAGCAAGAGGTGCCCTCAGCCGTCCAGTTTTTCGAGGTCGCCCCCGAAAACTGGGCGGGCATGGGTGGCCGCGCTGGCCGCGCATTGCGGGCCTTTACCGAGCGCTTCCCTTTTGTTTGCCATGGCTTGTCGCTGTCTTTGGGTGGCCCAGGGCCGCTGGACGAAATCTTGTTACGCCGGACCAAGGGCTTTATGTGTGAACACGGCATCAGCCTTTTTACCGAACACTTGTCTTGGTGCGCGGACGACAGCCATCTGTATGAGCTGTTGCCGATTCCATTAACCGAAGAGGCGGTGCGCTACACCGCCGAGCGCATTGCAAGGGCGCAAGACATTCTGGGCATGCGTATTGGCGTTGAAAACGCCTCCACCTACATCGCGCCACCCGGCGCCGAAATGACCGAACCCGAATTTGTGCGCGCCGTGGTCGAGCAGGCCGATTGCCTGCTGCACCTGGATGTGAACAATATCTATGTCAATAGCCAGAACTTTGGCTTTGACCCCCATGCTTATTTAGAGCAACTGCCACTGGAACGCACCTGCTATGTGCATGTGGCCGGCCACTATGTCGAAGACGATGGTTTGCACATCGACACCCATGGCAGCGAGGTGAGTGACCCGGTGTGGCAACTGCTGCAAGCCGCTTACCAGCGCATGGGCCGCCCTGTGCCTACGTGCTTGGAGCGCGACTTCAACATCCCCGACCTGCCCACCTTGGCGCAAGAGGTGGCGCACATTGCACGCTTGCAACAAGCGGCCTGGAGTCGCGTTTCAGAGCAGCCTTTATCGCCCGCAGCGCACCCAGCTTTGCCTCATGTAGCCTCACCTTGGCAGGTGGCTTGATGCTCGCCTTTCAACACTTTCAGCACGCGCTGGCGCAGCATCTGCGCGACCCGCACCACACACGCCGCCCTGCCGGTGTGCCACAACGCCGCATGGCGGTTTACAACGAGCTGGTGTTCAACAACCTGTGCGGTTTTGTGGACAGTTGCTTTCCGGTCAGCCGCCAATTTTTGGGCGAGGCGCGTTGGCGCCGGCTGTGCCGCACCTTTGGCCGTGACTGGCCTTTGCACACGCCTTGGTTCCGCGAGATTCCGCGTGAGTTTGTGCGCTACCTCAGCGAAGGCCGTATAAGCCAAATCCTGCCGCGCTGCTTGGCCGAGCTGGCCCATTACGAATGGGCCGAGCTGGCGGTGGACGTGATGGAGGTCACGCTCCCAGCACACGACTGTCAAGGCGACATGATGCGCACGCGCGTGCTGCTGAACCCGGTGCGGGTGGACGTGGCCAGCGCCTGGCCGGTGCACCGCATCGGCCCGACCTGGCAGCCCCGAAAAACAGAACCCACTTTTTTGGTGGTGTTTCGCGATGCAGAGCTCGCAGTGCAATTTACCGAAATCAACGCCGTCACCGCCCATGTGTTGGCGCTCTTGGACAGCGGCCTGACCGGCCAGCAAGCCTTTGCGCAACTGGCCCAAGAGATGGCCCACCCCGACCCCGAAGCCCTGCAAGGCTTTGGCCAGCAACTTCTCAACAGCCTGCGTGAACAAGGCGTCATTTTGGGCACCCTGACATGAACTCTGTACGTCTATTTTTCCGCCTTGGCATGAGCGCACTCGACACGGCAGGCCTGTGGCTCGGTCTGCTCAGCCTGCGCCTGCTGCTGGCTTGGGAGTTTGGCGAGGCCGGTTTTGAAAAACTGAATGGCAGTAACTGGTTTGCTGACATTCAAGACCAGTTTCCCTGGCCCTTCAAGCTGATCTCCGCCGATTTGAACTGGGCACTGGCCACGGGTTTTGAAATCGTGGGCGCCATGGCCTTGGTCATCGGTCTGGGTACACGCTTCTTTTCAGCCTCGCTGATCGTGCTCACCGTGGTCGCCATAGCCAGTGTGCATTGGCCCGAATCGTGGTCTACCTGGGCTGAATTGTCTCAGGGCTATGCCTTGACCGACAAAGGCCACGGCAATTTCAAGCTGCCCCTGATTTATATCGCCATGCTCCTGCCGCTGGTGTTCATAGGGCCAGGGCGCTTGGCGTTGGATGCGGCGCTGCGAGAGCGCCTGCTGGGGAAAACTTGAAAGTGCAAGCCCACTTTCGGTGAAGAGGGAGGGCCGAAAGCCCCAAAGAGCAGCAAGGCCTCTCACTGCCTTGATATCAAAAGGGAATCAATATGAAATTCAAACAATGGGCTTTATCCATCGGTGTGGCGGCGGCGCTGACAGCCTGTGGTGGCAGTAGTAACGGGCCATCGCTCAATGTGCAGTTAACCGGGTTGGAAAATCTCGGTGCAGCCTCCGTTTACGAAGGTTGGCTGATTGTGAATGGGGCACCTAAAAGTGCGGGACGATTCACAGTCAATGACCAAGGTGTGATGAGCCACAATAGTTTTGCGCTTGAGAGTTCGGATATCGCATCGGCGACGGCCTATGTTCTGACCATCGAGCCGCAAAATGACAGCGATCCCGCACCCACCAAGACGCATTTGCTGGCAGGCGATTTTGATGCGGCTCGCACGCTAGCGACTTTGAGTGTGGGGCACGGCGCAGCTTTGGGTAACGACTTCACCAATGCCGCCGGCAAATTCTTTTTGGCCACACCCACCAACCCAGGCACCGATGACCAAGGCATCTGGTGGATCAATCCCAGCTCGGGAAGCATGCAGGCGGGCCTGAGCTTGCCCACCTTGCCTGCGGGTTGGGTGTATGAGGGCTGGGTGGTGGTGGACGGCAAACCCACCACGACAGGTAGATTTACCAGCGTGACGGGGGCAGACGGTGATGGTGCGGGACCCGCTAAAGGCGCTGGTGCTGCGCCGCTATTTCCGGGGCAAGACTTCATCAACCCTGCCAAAAAGCTGCCCGGTGGGATGGCTGTGATATCGATTGAGCCGGAGCCTGACAACAGCGCCGCGCCATTTTTGTTGAAACCCTTGCTGACCAATCCGATCAGCAATGCCACGGGTACGAGCAATTTGCAGACCATGGTCAATCAGGCCAGCAAGGTCAATCCCAAAGGAACTGTAAGCATCGTTCGATGATTGCACGGCCGAGCTAAATCATGCATTCGTGAGGTGATTTTCGGATCACCTCATTACTCAATAGGAAACGACCATGAACAAAACCCTCACCTTGCTGGCCCTGTCTTTGACCGCCTGGCTGGCCCCAGCCCATGCGCTGGAGATAATGCCCTACACCCCCCAAGCCCTGATGGGCAAGCAACAAGCGGGCGAAGTGGTGGGTTTGCATTTCCATGCGGCATGGTGCCCGACTTGCCGCGTACAGGAAAAAGTGTTTAACAGTTTCAAAGGGGACGCAGCGGTGCAAGGCACCCTGCTGGTGGTGGACTACGACCAAGAGCGCGAACTCAAGCGTGAACTGGGCGTGCGTTCGCAATCGACCTTGATTGTCTACAAGGGCAAAGCGCAAAAACACCGCTCCGGCGGTGTGACCGATGTGCAGGCTTTGCGTGCAGCATGGCTGTCTGCGCAGTAATCCAATACACAGCAAAAGGGACACCCCATGGATCTGGCCATCAGTCACCTGGGTTTGAGCTTGCTCGCCGGCAGTTTGACCACCCTCTCGCCTTGTGTGTTCCCCATCTTTCCGATGGTCTTGGGCGGGGCCGCGCAGGGTAATCGCCTCGCGCCCTTGGCCATGGGCCTGGGCATGGCCTTGTCTTTTGCCGGCATGGGCGTGCTGATCGGCTCCTTGGGGCCCGTCATCGGTCTGGATGCAGACCATGTGCGCTTGTTTGGCGCTGTACTTTTGATGGGCCTGGGCCTGACGATGTGGGTGCCTGCACTGAATGAACGTTTTACCCAATGGATGATGCCACTGGCCAGTGGTGCTAACAATATGTCTTCGCGCATGCAGGGCGACACTCTGGGCGGGGCCTTGATGTTGGGTGCCGTGCTGGGTTTGGTCTGGAGTCCCTGCTCGGGGCCCTTGCTGGCTTCGGCCTTGACCCTGGTAGCCAGTGAAGGCGGGGCTGTGCGTGGGGGTATTGTGTTGGGGCTGTTTGGTGTGGGTGCAGCCACGCCTTTGGTGGCTGTGGCTTACGCATCGCGCCGGGGCTTTCAGTCAGTGCGTGACAAAGTGTTGGTGCACGGCGATCGGGTCAAAAAAATATTCGGCGGATTGATTTTTCTGGCGGGTCTGGCTATTGCCACCGGCGCCGACAAATGGCTTGAAGCGCAAGTGGTGGATCGTCTGCCTGAGGTGTGGTTGCGCTGGACCACCTTGTTTTGAAAGCGCGCCATGTTGCGACTTCAGCACTTGAATGTCGACCCATTAGGTGGCGATTTAAGTCATGGCGCCTTGCGTTCAAGCGACGTATCGCTCTTGAATGCATCTTCTCGGATCTAAGCTGCCCACACTTATCAGTATTGGTAGCCCAAACGCAGGCCCAGGGCGTCGCCGCTACCAGAACTCCTGGCACCTAAATAACCATTCGTTTGCGCGGCGTGGGTCCATTGCAGCGTGCTGAACACACCCTTACCCCATTGGCGCCGCCAAGATATAAATTGAGATGTCACCTTTACCAACCAATAATCATCGATGAATACGCCGTAAGCCGTGTCATTAACAGATGCCGACTGATCGACTCTGGACCATCCCAAGGCCAGCATATCGGACGAGGTCCAATCGTAAATAAGCTCTAGAGATTGAAACTTATGATTTTGTTTCAAGACCGGTAAGTCATCGTAATAATCATTGGAAAAAATTTGCGCATGGCTGTATCTAAGGCGCAAAGTCGATCGCAAGTAGGTGTCAAAACCCACGTAATAGTTATCGATCAAATTACGCCTAGCACGATCATCTGGTATCAGAATAGGACTGTATATACCGGCTTGCTCAGACCGCATTACGCCGATTCGCAATTGCGTTCCAGTTTGCAAATGGAGAACATTGACGGCCGCGCTTATCTTGTCATTCGAAAGGAATTTAAAATTTTCTCTTAATTTACGGTAATTGAAGCCGAACTCCTTGGTTTCATATGAAAAAACCATGGGATGGTAGACCCCCACAATTGTTTGCAATTGATAGTCACCCAAGGTCGTATTGGTATATGCCTGAAGCCCAGGTGCCGCATTGTTGATCCTAATGTTGTCGTTGCGGCGGCAAAACGCATCTGGCTCTGCCATCCATGGTGAATCCACGTCGTAGGTTCTGCACCAATTGGTGTTGAAGTTAACTACGCCGGCCCGTAAGCCCATAGAGGGTGAAGGGGCCCACTCGAAATTTGCTGCATCCACACGCACCCCCGTCAACTGATCAACTCTCAATTTGAAATTGGCTTCCCAATTGGTGTTCAACCTGACGTTGCTGTTGAGACGCATCCAGGGAGAAACAGACTGGTAAGCCAATTTGGTATCAGCGTCCGGTAAATCCAAAGCAATGTGGTCTTCAAAGGCGTTGCCATCTCTAAAGTCGCCTTCAGGCTGATCGGGTTTTACCGGACTGATTTTCCAAGCATCGACGCCCCCTTCGAAAGTCCACTGGATTTTGAGCCCCTCGGCATTAGCCAACGATGGAGACAAAAGCGCAGCCCACACCCCACAGATGAGTAAGGTTTTACATCCATCCGGGCAAATTAAGTTTAAAAACATGGTGCCAACTCCTAGGTATTTTGGACTTTGAAAAAAAGCCCACGGCTATTTGATGACCGGCGATGCATGCCTTCATGGCAATCTCACCAGTTACCCAGTAGTGGTGACCATTTGAATTCATATGTTCGGGTGTTAAGGGATAAAGAGCACCTACGTCCAGCGCCGAAGTAAGCAGCGCATGCAAGGTGCTGCAGTTGGCCGATTTGACTAGGCAGTCTGGAGGGGTAGACTAGTATTGATAGCCCAAACGCAAGCCCAGTGCGTCGCCACTGCTCGGCCGGCGCCGGCCCTCGTAGCCATTGGTTTGGGTGGATTGGGTCCACTGAATGGCGCTGTAAAAGCCTTTGCCCCACTGACGTCGCCAAGCCATAGTCAAGATGGAGGTGTCCGCGTAGAAGTAGTCATCGGCCTTGAAATTAGCGAATGCGACATCATCCACCGCGGCGTTTATGCTGAATCTGGACCACCCGAATGAAAAAAGGTCAGTCGATTTCCACTCATAAATTAGTTCCAGGGTTTGCGATTTATTCTGATCCGTGACGACCTGCACCCCGTCATAATAGTCACGCGATGCAAACAGCGAAAAGCTGTATCGCGCTCGCAGAGAACTGCGCAAGTAGGTGTCAATGCCCAAGTAGTAGTTGTCAAGCAAATTACGTCTGTCTCGGTCATTGGGAGTTAACTTGGGGCTGTAAAAACCTGCCTGATCCGAACGCATCATGCCCAGGCGCACTTGCGTTCCGGTGTTTAAGTGCAAAAAATTCAGCGCTGCGCTGATCTTCTGGTTGGAATCAAAGGTGAAATTAGGCCTCAATGCGGTCGTGTTGAAGCCGAATTCCTTAGTTGCATAGTCCAAAATCTTCGGGTTGTAAGCACCCAAAATCGCCTGTATTTGGTAGTCGCCTAGCCAGGTATTTGCGTACACCTGTAGCCCTGGCGCTGCGTTATTTATCTTCATATAGATCCAGCTGCGACAGAATACGTCTGGCTCCATGATCCATGGCGAATCGACATCATAGGTTCTGCACCAATTGGTGTTAAAGCTCACCACGCCGGCTCGAAAGCCCAATTGGGGCGAAGGGGCCCATTCGACATTGGCCGCATCCAGGTGGATCCCCATCGCCTGGTCCGCCCGCAATTTGAAGTTGGCTTCACTGTTCGCACTTAAGCGTACATTGCTTGTCAAGCGCATCCAAGGGGACACCGGCCGATAATCCCATTGGGTGTCGGCGTCCGGCAAGTACAAAAAAATATGATCGTTGTAGGCGCTGCCCTCCCTATTTTGCTGACCTGTTGGTTTATCCGGTTGCTTAGGTTCGATCGCCCAGGCATCTAATCCACCGTCAAACGTAAAATTGATATTCAATCCTTCAGCTTGCGCCATGGACATGCTAGCCCCAAAGAGCCAAACCCCACAGCGCAGAAAAAAAACACGCGTCCAGCCGCGGCCTAGCGTCAAAAGCATGGGGCCAACTGCTCGGTGACTTGTGCCCGATTCAAATAACCCACTGCGGGATGGTTGCGCTTGATACAGGCTTTCATTGCGTCTTCGTCTGTGATGCGGTAGAGATTGTTCTTGGCTATGGCGCTTTTGCGTGCCAAAGCGGAAGACACATCAGCACTCAAACCCAAGTCGCGCATGGCTTTCACCGTTATGGGGTCGTTCACGGGCATAAAGCAGGCTGACAAAGGTAGGCCACTGAGTCGCACACTCACGCCGGAGTAAACGTCAATCAAGTCAGTTACCGAGATTTGAATCACGTCATCGGCACCGTCTTGCTGCGCGAGGGCAAACAGGTCGCCCGTTTCGGGGCCGCTGCCCACCGCCTGCTGCATGGCAGGTGTGCGCGAGCAATGCCATACCGTGTCAGCCCAAGCGGGAAGTGTCAACATGATGAGTAGCGAGAGAACTGCACGCGTGAGGCCACGCAAGCAAAATTGGTTCATGGTGTCCCCATTCGGTCAGAGTTGAACAAGCCCAATGGAATGCATTGGGCGCATTTTTCAATAGGTAAAGCCGGCCGCACAAATTTGGCCTTGTTACTTAAAAAGTCATCGAAGGTTTTGTCTGGATTGTGCGAAAGCCAAAGCGAAATGAAGCCAGCGACCACGGGTGCCGCGAAACTGGTGCCCACTCCACTGAAACGGGCCGAGGAGCGCTCCTTGCCAAAAAAATCAAGCTCATAGGTGGCAACTTTCAATTTATTCACGCCCCATGGCGCATTAGCCGGCAGGGCTGCACCGCCACCGGGTGCATACACAAGGGTGCGCGGATCGAGTGCGGAGTAGACCTCGATTTGATTCTCCGCATTTATGGCCCCAACGGAAATTACACCGCTGCAATTGGCCGGCTCGGGCAATGGCTTCTGGAAGTTGTTGCCTGCTGCTGCAACAAATATGATCTTGTCCTGAACCAGTTTGTCGATCAGGGCTTGCAGTTCCGGGTTGCATACTGAAGAGCCACCGCCCATGCTGAGATTAATGATTTTGGCGGGATAGGCGTTGTCCGGTACGCCTGGCACCTGCATGCCCGCGGCCCACGCAATGGCATCGAGCAAATCTCTGCGTGACATGGCGCAAGCCCCAAAGACGCGTATAGGCACCACTTTGGCCGAAGGATTTACGCCGAAAACACCATCGACGCCATTGCCAGCCACCAAACTGGCCACTTCCGTGCCATGGGTTCGGAAGGAGTCAGCCATTAAGCGCGACCCGCATTTGGCGCCTCGTTCGTCGGGGCTGAAGTCAGCAGAGCGCTCTTTGCGCAAATTTTGCGCCGCCGAAACCATGTCATAACCGGGCAACAATTGTCCCGTCAAGCTGGGATGACTCGCGATGACGCCGCTGTCAATGACCGCAACCACGATGCGATGCGGGCCGGGCTTTTCAGTGATCGTGTTGATGGCCGCGGGTGCGGGCACTTGGCTGCCAGTCGCACCCAGGTGCCAAGGGGATTCTTGCGCCATGGCCAACCCGACGCAAAGCGCGGCGCTGCATAAGTGCAGCGCGATTTTGAAGAAATTTTTAGTCATAATAATCAGCAAAATACTATCCATTATGAAAACGAATTATGCGGATAGTAATCGATTTTTATTTGATGTACATTGCACTTTTACGCTCGCTCGCGTGCACCAAGTGCCATACTTTGTGTTTTGCAATTGAAGCTATTTTCTCGTACTGCGTTGCTTTAAGGGCACAAATGAACAACTGGCAATGCCATAGGTACTTTTTTCCCGGCTTTGGCCGGACGATCTTGCTGATCGTATTGATCGGGTCATTGACAGCCTGCTGGGCTCCCCAAGGTGCGGTTATCCCGGCGGCCCAAGAGCTACCAGCGGCAGAGCAAGTACGTTGCGCCGCCAGTGGCGGCACCTGGGACGCGGACAACGCTATTTTGACCAAGGGCTATTGCGCCAAGGGCTCGCCAGGCCAATGCCTTGCCCAAGGCGGAACGTGGCAGCGCGTGTGCATGATGGGCACGCTGGCATGTGTGCAAGGTTTTCCCGATGCACAAAAAGCCTGCCGCAGCGGTTCCGATTGCCAGGGCCAGCGATGCCTGCAAGTGCCCGAGGCGCGCGCCAGTAGGCAGCCCCAAATCGGGCGCTGCATTGCCAATAACAACCCGTGTTACGGTGGCATCAACCTTGAAAACGGACTGCCCGTGCCCACCGCGCAGGCCGATTGATGCCGGTCGCACGCTGGTTCAGTACTTGCAAACGAAGTGGAAAAATTTGTGCTTTTAATATTCAAAAAAGGAGTCTGTATGCGCGAACGTCATCATCTCAGTGCCCTGGCACTTTTCTTGTCCCTTGCGTGTCCCATAGTGCAAGCCCAATCAGCCCTGGTGAGTCCAGAGCGGCCCCTTGGCTCAGGGCCGAGCGCGCACTTGAGTGCATCTGCCACAGCGCAGGTGCAGCAAGACTGGTTGGTAATTCGCTTGACGGTGCAAAAGGAGGGCACTAGCGCGTCGCTGGTGCAAACGCAACTCAAAAATGTGATGACCGCAGCATTAAGCCAGGCTCAGGTGCCGGAGCGGGTGCAAAACGAGAGTCCGAGTCAGGCCGTACAGATCAGTACCGGTCAGTTGCAGGTGTCGCCGCGCTACAACAATGAGGGCAAGAGTAGCGGTTGGGCCGGCCTGGCCGAGTTGATGGTGCAAGGACGCGACCTAGAGCGTATCACCGCCCTGGCCGGCCGCCTGAGCGGCCTTACCGTAAGCCAAGTGGAATGGAAAATTAGCCCCGAACTGTTGGCGCAAACCGAGGCAAAAGTGCAGGGCCAAGCGGTGGCGCAGTGGCGCGCCAAGGCCGATGCGCTGACCCAACAATTGTGTTTTAGTCGCTACAGCATCGGCGATGTGATACTTAGTTCCCCCGGCAACGGTCAGAGCTTCGGACCGCGTGCGATGCCTATGGTGATGATGGACGCTGCCCCTGACGCACGCAGCGCGCCCATCCCCGTGCAGGCGGGTCAGGCGCAGGTTATGGTGCTGGTCTCAGGACATATCTTGCTACAGTAAGCCATTGGGATGCGCCAATAATTGCTGCTGCTTTTTCATGCAGAGGTAGCGCAGAGGTATCCAAATGGAGCGAATCCATCCCTCGCCCAATGCGACCTTAAATCACGGTGACGGCAATAGCAGACTGGACAAACACTTCGAGCCCCAAGGCCTGGTTGAAATACGCGTTGTATATCTGCCCGTCCAGCGTCAGTTGGCCATGGGCCAACCAGCTTTGGTCGTTTGCACTGCCCCATTGCTTGCTGAGCGTGAGCTTGTCAACACTATCACCGTCGATGCGCATTTGTAGGTGATCTATAAATGCAGAGGCATTCGAAAAACTGTTTTCTACCCCCAGTGCCAGTACGTCAGAGATGGACACCTTGAGTGTTTGCGCTCCGTTGCCCCGCATGTCAAAGTGGTTGATCGCACCTTGGCCATCGCGTGCAGGCGTGAGGTTATGCAGCGAAGATAAGTCTAGTGACTGGTTGCTCGTCATGGCATATTTACCAACCGATCCCACCAATTGACCGGCATCAAAGGCGCCGGTATCCATAGATGCAGTGGTCAACAAAGCAATGTTTTTTGTCAAATGAGCAAAGTCCCAAGCCTGGGTGTTGCTTTTAAGCCATACGTTCCCCGCCTTGTCCTCAAAACGGATGTTGAACTGGCCAGGTTCAAAGTGGCTTGCGCCGTTCAGGTTCAAACTGCCCGTCGTCTGGGCAATGCCATTGAAAAAATATACACCTTGCTCGTCGGCGATAAAACTCATTTCGGTGAAGTCAGCTGCGCCTGCCTGAACCACCTTGGCCGCGTTGTCAACCGTTGGCACCTGCAAATCGATGGTAAATGCTTGGCTGCTGGCGCTCATTTGGTTTCCGGCCGTGTCCACAATATAAGACTTGAGTAGGTAGCTGGCAGCCGTCCCCTGGACTCCTAATGCGACCGAGCTGCTGTCAAAGGTCCAGTCGCCCAGTTCAGAGGGTGTTAGGTATTTATACGTGACGATTTTTCCCGTGCTGTCAAGGACCTCGGTCAGCACCCGCCCCGTAGCCGCGTCAAAGCCGCCCGTTCCCGTGCTGCGCGTGACCCTACCCGTGAATGTCAGCTGTCGGTCGTTGCTAAGAAAGTCGGTCCCACTGGAGCCGGTATCGGTTTGCAATGGGCCAATTTGTGTGGCAAAAGCGGTGTTGGCATCGACTTGGCCATTCCACTTTTTTTGTGTTTGGGTATCGACGGTGACGAGATGCGTTGATGCCGATGCAGACAATATATTCCCCGCGGTATCAGCCAATTGCGCTTTCAGGGTGTATTGCCCGTCGGCTAGGGGAAGCGCACTACCGGGCCAGGTCCAAGTCCACATACCTGCGGTTTGGGCGGGTTTAACGTATTGACTGGCCACTACAAGAGCCTGTGCATCAAGCAATTGAACTTGGAGCCAGTCATCGGGATTGAAGGCGGCACTGCTTGTATTGAGTGTGCCGCCCCAAGTCAGGGTATTGTCCCCGGTCAGGAAGTCCGCAGTATCAAATCCCGTATCCTGGCTAATTGTGTCGATACTCAGAACCACGTTCTGGCTGGAACTGCGGTTGCTAGTGTCAAGCATGAACGGTTTTCCGTCCGCCGTTGCGCTATTGCCCGAGGCATCGGTTACGGTCACTTTGTAATTCTGCACATCACCGATGAGTGCTTCGGTAATGGGGATCAGGAATTGACCTTGCGCGTCGGACTTGCCTTCATATATTTTGCCGCCAATGGTGACTTTGACGCTCGCGTTGGCTTCGGTGGTGCCCGAAATGCGAGGTTTGTCGTTATTGGTGATGCCGTCTGTATTGCTTTGACCACTGTCATCGGCGCCATAGAGTTCTGCCCGCTTTATCGTAGGCAGCTTTATTTCAGTGGCAGAAGTACCACCGCCGGCAAGTGCTCCCACCAACAATACTGGCGCAGCCAATAGAGGATTAAATCCAGCAGCAGCCACTAAGCCAACGAGAGCAGCGGGCTCTATATATTCTTCGATGGGGATCTGCTCTGCGCCCAAGGCCATACCCGTTGGGGAAGCGCCATCGCCCATTTGCCCTAGGCTACGCGACCATTCACCGGATTCGGGAATGTAAGCATGATAAATACCGACTTGCATCTCGCCAACTAAAGCGTTTTGCGATACGCCACTTTCGTTGTAGAAATCTGCAATGATCAGATCGGCTTGCTCTCGGCCATCAAAGCTTACCCGCAGATCCCGACCTTTTCGATTTACGCGGATAGTGTCTGGCGCCAGGCCGGTACTGCTGTCGATAAGTTGATAGTGCGCGCCGGACTGGGCATTGAGCGTCGTAGCGCCCGACGCGGTCGATGCGCTAATGTCCACGAGGGTAGAAGCCCCTTGATCAGGGAGTATTTTGGCTTTGTATGATTTTTTCATGGTGAAGGTAGATACAAGGTGTTCAATTTCTGGCGCCGTACACAATGATTTCAACGCGCCGATTGGGTGCGTGACACAATTTGCTGGCAGGTGTCAGCTTCTTGGGGCAATTGGTTTTGATTAAGGAGTCCTCACCTTGCCCTTCCACTTGGAAGCCCTTGAGCGCTTTGACGCCGCGGTCTCGCAGTTGGCGGGCCACTACCTCCGCTCGGGCTAATGACAAAGCGCGGTTCGCTTTCGGTTTTCCTATGGAGTCGCTGTGGCCCACCACCCGGATTCGTTCTACTTGCTGGAAGTCGCTGATCAGTTGCTGGGCCATCATCTCGATGCTGTTGTAGCCTGAAGTTTTCAATTCGGTTTTGCCAAATTCAAAGAGCGCGTCACTTTGGAGTGCATAGGCGCGCGGTGCAGCGGTCTTGCGCGTCGCCGCCGGGGTGAGGCTCACCGGGTCCGCAGGAACTGGCAGCTTTGCGGTCAGGCCAGGCACCACCGGCGCGGAAATCACAGAAGCTGCCGTTTGAGCGGGTGCGCATAATTGGACAGCAGGCGCACGTGAAAGGACATGGGTTTGGAGGGCGGTACGCGCGAGTTCTTGTTGCGCCGGGTCCGCTGCGACTTCAACGAGTTTCATCTCGGTAGGGTTAGCCTCGTTAACGCGCAAATAAAGCGTCTGACCCGCTTGCAGCGTCCAAGTTTGTCCCGGCAATTCTTTAGCCTGGTGCATTTTTTTCGCATCGTCATACCCGGTTTGAATGGCGGTAGCCCCCGGTGCAGCGCAAAAC
Organism: Rhodoferax sp.; assembly: GCA_040400635.1. GTDB lineage: Bacteria > Pseudomonadota > Gammaproteobacteria > Burkholderiales > Burkholderiaceae_C > Allorhodoferax. The sequence continues at coordinate 502 of JBBAPY010000029.1, read as the reverse complement.
TCGGAATAGCCACCACCGAGCAATGCGGTGTGAAAACGGCTGTCAAGGTAGATGTTGACCGGGTTCGGGTAGGCGGTAACCGGTTGGCGGTAAACAAAAATTCGGGCCTGCCGCTCCGGTGCAGCCATTGCCGTCTGGAACTTGTTCCCGAATTTGGAAATAGGTGCAGGCCCGGCGTTGCTCGCTGCCAACCCTGGCGCCCCGCTGGTCTGGGCCTGTAAGCCAGCTCCACTGCCCAAGGCGCCAGTTACAAAAGCAGTCCAAAAGACCGCTCGCCGCAATGTCCGAAATCGGAATGTAGAAAGGCTGGGTGGCTGCAAGTAAATTTTTTGGGTCATTGCCGATTATCAATTTAAATATTACATATTATTTCCATAATTGTATATATAAATGTGCGCCGCATCTATGTGAAAGACGGCAATGCCCGAGGTGGCCGACAATGTGCGCTTTACCAAACCCCGTAATTAAGGCTTGTGATGCGGCAAATATTCACCCGTTGGCG
>JBBAPY010000028.1:0-18995 GCA_040400635.1 Rhodoferax sp. | reverse complement strand
AGCAATGCCGTTCGCCAAAGGTGTTGTTTACCTCGACCAACACGGCGCGCAAGCTGCCATCGGCGCGGTGGCAATACCAAAAGCTGACCGGCTTAAAAGTAAAACCCAAAACCCGCGGGTAGCAATGCAGCCAGATTTCACCATCGGCGTCGGTGATGCCTTCGCTGCGCAGCAATTCCTCCAGCCAAGCCAAGGCGCCGCCTTGTCGCGGACCGCGCCCGTCGCCGTGGTCGCAGTCGTAAAAGCTCAGGGCTGCGCGTCGGTTGCGCGGCAATTCACCGGGGGCGCCTTGCAAGCTGCGCATGGGCAGCATCAGGAAGTAGGTCGGGTAGGTAAAGGCGTGGTGCTTGGGCGCAAGCCGGGTGTGGCGCACCTGGCCAAAGCCGATCATTGCTTGCGCCGCTGCCATAGTCATCTACCCTGGGCCAGCAAAGGCTTTAAGGCATCGGCAACGGCCAGGCCCGATTTCAGGCCATCTTCATGAAAGCCATAGCCGGTCCACGCGCCGCAAAAATACGTGTGGCGCCCGCCTTGGATGGCGGGCAATTGCCGCTGCGCCTGTGTGGCTGCCAGGTCGAACACCGGATGCGCATAGTCAAAGCGGCCATGCACCAGGGCAGGGTCCAACTCCTGCGAGGGATTGAGGGAGACGACCACCGGTTGGCTGAAAGGCAAAGGCTGCAACCTATTGAGCAAGTAGTGCAAGCAGACGCGCAGGCCATTTTCCCCATGCATCGCACCAGCCGTGCGCTGGTAGTTCCAAGCGGCCCAGGCTTTTTTGCGGCTCGGCAGCACCGATGCGTCGGTATGCAGCACCGCATGGTTGGGCTGGTAACGGATGGCACTTAAGGTCTGGCGCTCCAGGCCACTGGCATCTGCCATCAGCGCCAGTGCCTGGTCGCTGTGGGTGGCGATCACCACTTTGTCAAAGCGTTCGGTTTGGCCTTGCACATGCACCAACACGCCATCTGCCAGGCGCTCTATCCACTGCACCGGCGCGCGCAAGCGTTTGTCCGCGATACCGGCCAGAATTTTTTCAACGTACTGGCGTGCACCGCCGGGTACGGTGCGCCACTGGGGCCGCTTGGTCAGCGCTATCAGGCCGTGGTTATGGCAAAAGCGCACCATGGTGGAGACCGGGAAGGCCAACATCTGGTCGGTAGGGCAACTCCAGATACACGCCAGCATGGGTAGGAGATACCAGTCCTTGAACTCCCGCGAAAAGTTATGCTGGTTCAGAAATTCGCCCAGTGGCTGCACGAGCTCGGCGTCGGCATTGCGCAAAGCCAGGCCGGTAGCCAGCTTGTTAAACCGCACCACGTCAAGCAGCATGTGCCAAAAACGCGGACGCAGCAGGTTGCTTCGCTGGGCAAACACCGCGTCCAAAGAAGTGCCACTCCACTCCAGCGCGGGGGTATCCACGGTGCCAGCGGTTTGCACCGAAAACGACATATCCGAATCAGCGCAAGGCACGCCTAATTCGGCAAACAAAGCAATTAACTGTGGATAGGTGCGATCGTTAAACACCAAAAACCCGGTGTCCACACCGTGGGTGCGGGGGCCGGTGGGCGTGTCCAGGGTGATGTCCACCGTGTGCGTGTGGCCGCCGAAATAATCGCCCGCTTCCAACAGGGTGATATCGGCCAGACCGTTTAGTCGGTGCGCGGCAGCCAGCCCGGAAATTCCTGAGCCAATAACGGCTACCTTCATAAGTGTTTCTCCAGTCGAGTTACTATACAGTAATAGCGCGACTGACGAGTCGCATTTCATATTTATCCGTTTTATATCCAAATTAGTTAGCATGCATCAGGAATAGGCAGTAGGCCGAGCCGTACCATCGGTGTGGCCAAGAAAGCTCAAACCTGCCCTGCACGCCTAAAATTAAAGGTCACAGAAAGCACTGCATGCTCTACCCGGAACTCTTCAGACAACTGGAATCCGTCCGCTGGGATATGGAGCGCGACATACCCTGGGCCAGTTTTGACCCGGTGGCCCTGTCCGACGAGCAGGCCACCACCATCAAAATGAATGCGATCACCGAGTGGGCGGCGCTGCCGGCTACCGAAATGTTTTTGCGCGACAACCGGGGCGACAGCGATTTTTCGGCCTTTATGTCCATCTGGTTCTTTGAGGAACAAAAGCATTCCCTGGTGCTGATGGAGTATTTGCGGCGCTTTCGGCCCGAGCTGGTGCCCACTGAGGCCGAGCTGCACAACGTGCGCTTTGAGTTTGACCCGGCCCCGGCCCTGGAGACGCTGATGCTGCACTTTTGCGGCGAGATTCGCCTGAACCACTGGTACCGCCGCGCCAGCGAGTGGCATACCGAACCAGTCATCAAAGCCATTTACACCCGCCTAAGCCAGGACGAGGCGCGCCACGGCGGCGCCTACCTGAAGTACATGAAGCGTGCCATCCAAAACATGGGGCTGGAAGCCAAAAGCGCCTTTGCCAAAGTGGGCGTGCTCATGGCCAGCGCACGGCGCACCAGCCAGGCCCTGCACCCGACCAATCTGCATGTGAACAAAGCACTGTTCCCCAACGATACGGTGCAGGCCCGCCTGCCCAACCCGGACTGGCTGGAGCACTGGCTGGACAAGCAAATTGATTTTGACGCCGTGTGGGAAAACAAAGTAGTAGAGCGCATACTGCACAACATGAGCCTTTTGATGGAACGCAGCTTTGGCACCGTGCAGGAACTCAACAAATACCGCAAAGAACTGGCGCGTGAGCTAGGCAGCGCCCTGGAGCAGGGCACCTCTAGCGGCAAAGCGGCATGAGCGAAGCCAGCCCCGCTGCCGCACCGCCAGCCATGCTGGACAAGCTCTGCGAGCGCAGCAGCTTGCCCGCTGCCCTGACCCACCTGCCCCGGCCCTGGGTGTTTACCAACGGCGTGTTTGACGTTCTGCACCGCGGCCATGTGGTCTATCTGGCGCAGGCGCGCGCACTGGGTGGCAGCCTGATCGTGGCGCTTAACACCGACGCCTCTACCCGCCGCCTAGGCAAAGGCGACGACCGCCCGCTCAACAACGAAATGGACCGCGCCATCGTCATGGCCAGCCAGGAAGCGGTCAGCCTGGTCACCTGGTTTGGCGAGGACACGCCGCAGGCGCTGATCACCGAAATCCGCCCAGACATTTTGGTCAAAGGCGGCGACTACCAAATGGACACGCTGCCCGAGACGGCACTCATGCATTCCTGGGGCGGTAAGGCGCTGGCGCTGCCTTTTGTGTCGGGCTACTCGACTACTGCACTGGTGAAAAGGATTCGGGCGCAAGGTAGTTAAGCGCTTGGTAGATAGCGTTTTTGGCGCGCTGTGCGTGAAACGGGGTGTGGCCCCACTGCCAAAGTTTTTGCGCCATACATTGGAAATCCCTGTATGGCGCGTTCCAACCTATTGCCGCGTGTCGTCCCGGCATTGGTAATTACCGCAATGCCACGCTAGCTGACGTAGCATTAACGCGGTTAGCGTGCAATTTCCCCAAATCCGTTGTCCATGTAAGTAAGGAGCCACCTTGTCGCAATCAATTGGGCTTGTGTCGATTTTGATAAAGGACTATGACGAGGCAATCGCCTTTTACGTTGATGTTCTTGGGTTCGCGCTCATCGAAGACACGTCGATAGCAAATCAAATGAAGCGTTGGGTTGTGGTCGCTCCTAGCGGTTGTAGTGGTGCCCAGATATTGCTGGCGAAGGCCTCAAATGACCAGCAGGCTTCGTTCATCGGAAATCAAACAGGTGGCCGCGTTTTCTTGTTTCTTTACACAGACGATTTTGAACGTGATTACGCGGTTTATCAAAGCCGTGGCGTCAGGTTTGTTCGAGGCAAGGTGCAGGAGCCTTACGGCACAGTGGCTGTCTTTGCAGACCTCTACGGAAATCAATGGGACTTAATCGAATTGGCCACTTCGCCGGCTCAATGAGAGACCGCTTCCGACCCAAAGCAGTCCTTCATCTAGGACTGCTTTGGGTCGGAAGCGGTAAAGCGGTCACCGAAATACTCCCCATACTGCCGACAGCCCAGCGACTGATGCCAAGACCGGCACCTATTGCAACGCACTGCGCAGTCCGTCAGGCATCCCCGGGGAGCAGCCATGATAATATATGTCATGGCTGATCGAAAAATTGTCGACGATACGCACCACATCACAAATAAGCGTGGGAATGGTCAGCTTCGACGTGAGATTTGGGTTGATACGCAAGGTCACGTGACTCGTTACAACCTTGCCTACATCAACCATGAACTGCATGCTGGCGATAACGGGCGCGTGGTGGGTTATGACAATCAACATGGGCATCACCACCGCCACTATTTCGGTGTTGTAGCTGCAATCGAATTCACAAGTTTTGATGATGTAGAAGATAAGTTCCAGACGGATTGGGCTGCACTCAGGAGAACCGTATGAAAAATGTCACCCTTAAAGCAGGTAACGAACAAGATTTTTTTAGCAGAGGAAAGGCATTGGCACGATTGGCTGATGCTGGCCAACCGATACCAGAGGAACGCACAGTCAGCTTCGAAGATCCTGCCGATCTTTTGCGCCTGCTGACTGCCCGTCGACTCGACGTGTTCCGCAGTGTCAAGGGTGAACCGGGTTCGATCACCGTCATCGCTGGGCGACTGCATCGCGATCGCAGCGCTGTAAAACGGGATGTAGACCAATTAGCACAAGTCGGTCTTGTAACGATTGAGGCCAAGACGCTTCCAGGTCATGGTCAAATGAAAGAGATCAGAGCGGCCGCGGGTATTTTCCGCCTGGAAGCGATGGTCATGTGAACCAGTTGGACGCCCCAAAGCAGCTGTTCGTGAATGACCGCAGTTGGCCCATAACTGGCACGGTGCTCAAGCTAAACCGGGTTTGTACACACCCCTACGCCATCCGAGGCATATCCACCACGCGCAAAGTAACCGTCGCAATAGCGCATACCTTGGCCTCACCCGCGCGCGTGGAGGTCACACTGACGGACACCACGCACAAAGTGCTTCCCGTCTGAACGCACTGGGCGGTCGCGGTGATCTTCTCGCCATTGGCCGGGGCCAAATAGTTGATGTGCAAATCTACGGTCACTGCAATCTTGCCGGAGGCCAAGGTTGTGGTGGCCGCAGCGCCTGCGCAATGGTCGGCCAGGCCCGCAAGTACACCGCCGTGGAACGATCCGCTGAACTGCAAAAGCTCTGGCTTCCTGGCCAGTGCCAGCGTCACGGCTCCCACTTCAGCCGCTACGACCTCCACCCCTGCGGCATGCGTAAAACCGCTGGCGGCGGTGACCTTTTTTATCAAATAGATCATTTCCATTTCAAACTCCTAAATTTTCAGTAAACGCTTCATCAATAGCGTCGGAAAATCCTGCCGGTGCGCAGCAATCGCGTAAACATACACGTCTGCGTTGATGCGCCGGTACACCAGCTTGTGGTGGGTAGTGGGAAGAATAATACGGAGGTTATTTGCGGTTTTGGCGGGCAGCGAGCAACTCGGCCCGCGATTGGGCGACAGTCATGCCTTTTCCCTGCAAACGGGCTTTTTCGCCTAAGGCCATGGTCAGCTTGGCAGCGGCCAGTTTTGCGTCCAGTTGGGCGATGACCCGGTCAGCAGGAATACCGCTTCCGTCGCGCCGGGTTGCGTCGATGGCAGCGATGCCACGGCGAATGAATTCGGACTCAGTCTTAGGCTTTGCCATAGCAGATCAAGCCGCGTTTTCCACGCATTGCGACATCGATTCCTCTTGCTCCATCCCACCTCTGCCCTTAAGCCATCTCTGCCTGCAAAGCAAAGCTATCCGCACTGGCTTTAGGCCAGTGGTGCTGGTACACCATGGGCAGCTTATCCAGCGTGTCTTTGAGCAAGCTGCCTTCGGGGATTTCGCGCAGCAAGGCATGGGCCAGGCTGTCCACCGTGTGGTCGCCAGTACGGCGCACGATGTGGTGGGCGGTGATCTCATTGGGGTGTTGCACCCCGGCCGCTTGCACCAGTTCTTTGAGGGCATGCAAGGTGTTTTGGTGGAAGTGGTAGACGCGCTCAGCCTTGTCGCCCACCACCAGCGCCTGCTGGCGCAGCGGGTCTTGCGTGGTCACGCCGGTCGGACAGTGGCCGGAGTGACAGGTCTGCGCCTGGATGCAGCCGATGGCAAACATAAAGCCGCGCGCGCTATTGCACCAGTTGGCGCCCAGCGCCATCAGGCGGGCAACGTCAAAGGCGCTGACCACTTTGCCGGCGCAGCCGATCATGATCTGCGAACGCAGCCCGGCGCCGCGCAAACTGTTGTGTACCAGGATCAAACCCTCTTGCAAGGGTGAGCCCACATGGTCGATAAATTCCAGCGGCGCCGCGCCAGTGCCGCCCTCGGTGCCATCGACCACGATGAAGTCTGGCGTGATGCCGGTTTGCAGCATGGCCTTGACCATGGCAAACCATTCCCAGGGGTGGCCGATACACAGCTTAAAGCCCGTGGGTTTTCCGCCTGAGAGTTCGCGCAAGCGGGCCACAAAATGCATTAACTCCGTTGGCGTGCCAAACGCGCTGTGCGAGGCCGGCGATACGCAGTCCACGCCCTCTGGCACGCCGCGCGCCTCAGCAATCTCGGACGTCACCTTGGGGCCGGGTAGCACACCGCCATGGCCGGGCTTGGCGCCCTGGCTGAGCTTGATCTCAATCATCTTGACCTGCGGGTCGCGCGCATTGACTTTGAATTTTTCGGCGCTAAAGGTGCCGTCGTCATTGCGACAACCGAAGTAGCCCGAGGCCACTTCCCAGATCAGGTCGCCGCCGTGTTTGCGGTGGTGTACCGAGATGGAGCCTTCGCCGGTGTCGTGCGCAAAACCGCCACGCTTGGCGCCGGCATTGAGCGCGCTGATGGCATTGGCGCTTAGCGCGCCAAAGCTCATGGCCGAGATATTGAACACGCTGGCGCTATAAGGCTGCGCGGTGTGCGGCCCGATAGTGATGCGAAAGTCGTGCGAGTCCAAGGTGCTGGGCGCTACCGAATGCGTCATCCACTCATGGCCGGTGGCGTGGGTATCGAGCTGGGTGCCGAAAGGCCGCTTGTCCGAATCGCCCTTGGCACGCTGATAAACGAGCGAGCGCTGCGCGCGCGAAAAAGGGGTTGCCTCGTTGTCGCTCTCGATGAAGTACTGCCTGATTTCGGGGCGGATGAATTCCAGCAAAAAACGCATATGCCCGATGACCGGGTAATTGCGCAAAACAGCGCGCTTGGTTTGCCATAAATCGTGAAAACCCGTACCCACCAAATAAGCAAACACCAGCACGGGAAGCACATGGCCGTCGCCGATCCAGACCAGCAAAGACAACAGCAACCCAATGGCGCACAGCGTGAACGCCAGATAGCGCATGGGGAACACAGAATGAAAGAAATTCAGCACAGCAGTGGCTCCTTGTCAAACACCTGTCGGCACGCCTCCCTGCCCGAACCATACCATCAGCGCAAGACCGGCCATAGTGGCGGCGATGAAGCCGTCGAGCAAGCGCCAAGCCATCGGCCGGGCAAACACCGGGCGCAGCAAGCGTGCGCCAAAACCCAGGGCGGCAAACCAGCACAGGCTGGCACTGGCCGCACCCAGCCCAAACCACCAGCGCCCGGCCTCGCCGCGCTGCGTCGCCACGGCGCCCAGCAGCACCACCACATCCAAATACACATGCGGGTTGAGAAAGGTAAAGCCAAAACACGTAGCCAAGGCCGCGGGCAAAGATAAGCCCGGCGCATCGAGCGGCAGCAAGGCAGCCGGGCGCAAGGCACGGCGCGCGGCAAACAGCGCATAAGCCGCCAAAAACATCGCACCCCCGATACGCGCTACTTCCAAAGCCACCGGATATTGCTGCACCAGGGCGCCGCCACCAGCGACACCAGCGATGATGAGCAGGGCATCGGACAGCGCGCAAAAAACCACCAGTGCCAACACATGCTCACGCACGATGCCTTGGCGCAAAACAAACGCGTTTTGCGACCCAATGGCCACTATCAAAGCCAGGCTGGTGGCAAAGCCGGCAAGTACGTCATGCATGTGTTGGAGGTGCTTTATCTATGGGGCTGGGGCCAGCCCCCATTTAGCTAACCGGGGTCGCTTGCACCAAGGACAGCAGTTCGGCCAAGCTGTGCTGCACAGTAGCGCTGCGCACCTGGGCGCGATCTCCTTCAAAGCAGCGCATTTCGCTATGCACACCTTGCGGCGTGGCCCAGGCAAACCAAACCGTGCCCACCGGCTTGTCGGCACTGCCGCCGCCCGGCCCGGCGATGCCGGTAACGGCCAGCGCGCACTGCGCCTTGGAGTGCTGCAACGCGCCTTGCGCCATAGCGCGGGCCACCGGCTCGCTGACCGCGCCATGGCGCGCAATCAGGGCCGCGTCCACGCCCAGCAATTCGGTCTTGGCGGCATTGGAGTAGCTGACAAAGCCGCGCTCCAACCAGTTGCTGGAGCCGGCCAGGTCGGTGCAGGCGCCAGCAATCAGGCCACCAGTGCAGCTCTCGGCGGTGGCCAGCATCCAGCGGCGCGCCAGCAGCGCAGCAGCCAAGTCCTCTACCAAGCGCGCCATACCGCCATCACCAGCAGGGTGCAGCCCGCCGCTACCAAGTCATCCAACATGATGCCCCAACCGGCCTTGGCCCAGGGCCAGCGCTCGGTATCCACATCGATACCGTGAAACAGCGCATCGGCCCAGCCCACCGGGCCGGGCTTGACCGCATCAAAAAACCGAAACAGTACAAAAGCGGCTGCCTGCGTCGCAAAGCTGGCCGGCGTCAAGACCCACAGCACCAACCAAAAGGCCACCACCTCGTCCCACACAATGCTGCCAGGATCAAGCACACCCATATTGCGCGCGGTGACCGCGCAAGCCCACCAGCCCAGCAGCGTGGAGGCCAGCAGGGTGTAACCCCAGAGCGCGTCGGTCATCCAGGGCGTCAGGCACCAAAACGTCAGCCAGGCCCACAAGGTGCCGCTGGTGCCCGGGGCAATGCGCGACAGGCCCGAGCCAAAGCCCAGTGCAAACACATGGGCGGGGTGCGACAACATAAAGGCAGACGTAGGCCGCGTCGCAAAGCGGCTGGCGCCAGCGCCCGCGGGGTACAAAGTCTCAGGTGCGGGCATGGGCGGGGAAACAGGCGGCGGCGCTCAGGTTAGAGTGGCCAGGTAAGCCTCTAGCTGCGCAAAAGTGCCGCTCCAGCCTTGTTGCATGCTCTCGTGGCCGGCGTCAAACGTGGCGGTCTCGTCGGGGGTAGATTCAAAAGGTAGCCACTCCAGGTGTAGGCCGCTACCGCTGCCTTCTTCAGTAAACGTAGTGGTGGCCATAGTGCGCAGCGGCCAGCCCGGTGACATGGGGTGGCGGGTGATGCCGCCCTCGCGGTCGGAAAAATGCTGCACCAGCGACAAGCGCCGCGGCGCGTCGATGCCTAAAAACTCCCACTTACCCCACATTTGCGTGCCATCGGGGGCTTGCAGGGCATGCAAAAACGCACCCCCCACACGAAACTCCATGTCATAGGCGGGCATGGTGAAGCCTTGTGGCCCGAACCATTTGGACAAATGCTCGGGCTGGGTATACACCGCCCATAAAGTGTCACGCGAGACTTTGAAACTGTGCGAAATACGAAATGGCGTCGACATGGTGTTTCCCTCCAACAATGTTTATGGCAATGCAAGCGCAGCTGCGAAATGGTCAAACGAGGCGAAATCATGGGCCACGGCTTGCCCACCGCCATCGACCAGGCGCAACCCCGGCGCAGCCTCTATGGTAGCGATACGGGTGAGCGGCAATTGCAAGGAGTCTGACAGCGCGGCCAATGCGCTGCGCTGTGCTAGCGGCGCAGTAAATACCAACTCGTAATCATCGCCTCCAGCCAGCACACATTGCAGTGCGGTGCGCGCACCCATAGCGCTGTCAAACTGCGCGCCGCCGCCCGCATAGGCCTGGCGCGCGGCCAGCAAGGGCAAGACCTGGTCCACCTCCACCCGGGCGCCGCAGTGCGAGCGCGCAAGAATATGGCCCAAATCGCCCAGTAAACCATCGCTGATATCGGCACAGGCGCTCGCGATGCCGCGCAAGGCCAGGCCCAGGGCCACCCGCGGCGCGGGTTGCTCTAGCCGCGCGCGGGCTGCCCGCAACAGGTCTGCGGGCAGCGTGAGCCGCCCTTGCAAAGCCAGTAAGGCCAGCGCTGCATCGCCCAGACTGCCGCTGACGTACACCTCATCACCCGGCTGCGCGCCGCTGCGCAGCAAAGCCTGCGTGGGCACGGGCAGCGCCGCCTTATGCGCAGGCACTTCGCCATACACCGTGATGCAAATCGTCAAAGGCCCACGCGTGGTGTCTCCGCCAATCAGCTCGCACTCGTGCGCATCGGCCAGCGCAAACAGGCCTTTGGCGAAGGGCTCCAACCATGCATCCTCTGCCTGGGGCAAGGCCAGGGCCAGGCTAAAGGCCAAAGGGCGGGCGCCGCAGGCGGCCAGATCACTCAGATTCACCGCCAGGCATTTATGGCCGAGTAAAAATGGGTCCACGTCCGCAAAAAAATGCCGGCCCGCAACCAGCATGTCGGTGGATATGGCCAGTTGCATACCTGGGGCGGTTTGCAGCAGCGCGCAATCGTCGCCTACTCCCAGCACCGCTTTGCGCACGGGGCGCGTGAAATAGCGTGCTATCAGTTCAAACTCGCCCGGCACGCGGCGCCTTAATGCAAAGTGCGCGCACCGCTGCCCGGCCCGGCACTGAGTGCGTCGAGCACAAACATGGGAATGTCCACCTCAAATTTTTCACCGTCTTCGGCGACGCAAAAAAAACTCCCATGCATAGTGCCTGTGGGCGTACGCAAACGCGTTGCGCTGGTGTACTCAAATACCTGTCCCGGTTGCAACAAAGGCTGCTGCCCGATGACGCCCAGGCCTTTGACTTTTTCGGTGTGGCCGTTGGCGTCGTTCACGTTCCAGGTGCGCGAAATCAGTTGCGCAGCCACTTTGCCGGTGTTGGTGATGGTGATGGTGTACGCAAAAACATACAAAGCATTTTGCGGCGCCGACTGCTGCGGCAAATACTGCGGAAATACTTCTACGCGGAACTGGTAGGCGGAACTGGTTTTGGACATGGCCGGATGCTAACGCGCAAAATCGGGTATGTTTGAGCCTAGGCCCTGAATAAACCCCATTTTTCAAAGCATTAGAGACTGTCACCATGAATTTTTGCATTGCCCCCTCGATTTTGTCGGCCGACTTTGCCCGCCTGGGCGAGGAAGTGAAAAGCGTCATCGCCGCCGGTGCCGACTGGATTCACTTTGACGTGATGGACAACCATTACGTGCCCAACCTCACCTTTGGGCCCATGATTTGCCAGGCACTCAAGCCGCATGCGCATACCGCGGCAGGCGTACCGGTGCCTATCGACGTGCATCTCATGATTTCGCCGGTCGATGCGCTGGCCGGCGCTTTTGCTGATGCCGGGGCCGACCTGGTCAGCTTTCACCCCGAGGCCTCCACCCATGTCCACCGCAGCATCCAGGCGCTCAAAGCCAAGGGCGTGAAAGCGGGGCTGGTGTTCAACCCGGCCGAGCCGCTGGACGTGCTGGACTGGGTGATTGAGGACATCGACCTGATCCTCATCATGAGCGTGAACCCGGGCTTTGGCGGCCAGGGCTTTATCGATTCGGCCTTGCGCAAAATCGAAGCGGTACGTAAACGCATAAACGCCTGCGGCAAAGACATACGCCTGGAAGTCGATGGCGGCATCAAGACCGACAACATCCGCCGCGTGGCCGACGCCGGCGCCGATACCTTTGTGGCCGGCAGCGCCATCTTTGGCAAGCCGGACTACAAAGCCGTTATCGACCAAATGCGCAGCGCGCTGGCCGCTTGAAGTAGCGCGCTAGCCCCCGGCGGGCTTAGCGAACCAGTTGGTTCATCTGGATGATGGGCAGCAAGACAGCCAGCACAATCAGCATCACCACCAGGCCCATGAGGACGATGAGCAAGGGTTCGAGCAGCGTGGCCAGTTGCATGGCACGGCGCTGCACCTCGCTGCTGAGCTGGCTGGCGGCGCGCTGCAACATCAGGGGCAATTGGCCGGTTTGCTCGCCCAGGCGCGCAAACATGGACAGCAGGCCGGGAAAGCGCTTTTTCTGCGCCAAGGCCGAGGCCAGGGGCGCGCCTTCGCGCACGGCCACCAAAGCGTCTTGCGCATCGCGGCGCATGGCCTGGTTGCTCAAGGTATCGGAGGCGGCTTGCAAGGCTTTGAGAATCGGCACGCCCGCTGCTGCCAACATCGCCAGCGTGCTGGCAAAGCGCGCCGCGTTGTAGCTGCGCGACAGCCTCCCGATGATGGGTAGGCCCAGCCAAGCGGCGTCAAAGCGGTAGCGCAATTCGGGCGCACGCAGTGCCCAACGCGCAGCACCTATACCCAAAATCAGCACGCTTAGCATCAGCCAGCCATAGCTGCGCACCACGTCGCTCAGGCCCAGCATCAGCACGGTTAAAAACGGCAAAGCGCGTTTGCTGCCGGCAAACACGCTGGCCACTTGCGGTACCACATAAGTGACTAAAAACAAAACGATGGCCAAGGCCACCAGGCTGACGATGGCAGGGTACAAAGCCGCGCCCAACAACTTGGCGTTGAGCACTTGCTGGTCTTCCAGGTCTTGCGCCAAATGCTCCAGCACCAGCGCCAAATTGCCGCTTTGCTCGCCAGCGCCGACTACCGCTACGTAAATCGCCGAAAACTCGCGCGGGTGCTGCGCTAGCGCGCGCCCAAAAGTGCTGCCGCTGTTGACCTCGGCACGCAAATCGGCCACCAGATTGCGTTCGGCTTCGCTTTCGGCTTCGCTGCTCAAAGACGCCAATGCACGCTCCAGCGGCAGGCCCGAACCGACCAGTCCGGCGAGCTGGCGCGTCCACACCGCAAGCGCTTGCGCGCCCAAAACACGCCGGGTAAACAGGGCGCCGGCGCTGCCGGCTTTGGCCGCTTGCACCGCCTCGACACTGAGCGGCACCAGCCCCTGCGCGCGCAGCTGGGTACGGGCTGCCTTGGCCGAGTCCGCTTCCAGCGTGCCCTTGCGGGTCTGGCCGTCGGCGCTTAAGGCTTCAAAAGCGTAGGCGGGCATGGTGGGTTGGTAATCCGGTGGCGATGCGCTTGCGTTACCCGGACCGCGCTCAGTCGCGCGTCACGCGCAGCAACTCTTCGCGCGTGGTGATACCGGCATCGACCAAGCGCTGGCCGTCTTCGCGCATCAGCACCATGCCGCTGGCCAATGCGGCCTGGCGGATATCGGCCTCAGAGGCCTGGCTGTGAATTTGCGCGCGGATCGCGTCATCGGTAAGCAGCAGCTCAAACACGCCGGTGCGCCCGGCGTAGCCGGTGTGCCCGCAGGTGGCGCAACCCGCGCCCGCGCAAGCGGTGCAGCGTTTGCGCACCAGGCGCTGGGCCAGCACGCCCAGCAGCGAGGAGCTGAGCAGGAAGGGCTCCACGCCCATATCGGTCAGGCGGGTGACGGCGCTGGCCGCATCATTGGTGTGCAAAGTCGCCAGCACCAAGTGGCCGGTGAGCGAGGCCTGGATCGCAATTTGCGCGGTTTCAAAATCGCGGATCTCGCCGATCATGATTACGTCCGGGTCCTGGCGCAAGATGGCGCGCAAGGCTTTGGCAAAGCTCAGATCGATCTTGGCATTGACCTGGGTCTGGCCCACGCCGGGCAGCTCGTATTCAATCGGGTCTTCCACCGTCATGATGTTGCTGCCCTGGGTGTCCAGGCGTTGCAGCCCGGCGTACAGCGTGGTGGTCTTGCCCGAGCCAGTCGGGCCGGTGACCAAAATAATGCCGTGCGGCTGCGCCAGCAAGTGGCTAAAGCGGGCCAGCACATCGCCTTGCATACCCACTGATTCGAGGCTCAGTTTGCTCTCGCTCTTATCCAGCAAACGCAGCACCGCACGCTCGCCGTGGGCGCTGGGCAAGGTGCTGACGCGCACATCCACCGCGCGCGTACCGATGCGCAGCGAGATACGTCCGTCCTGCGGCAAGCGGCGTTCGGCAATGTCTAACTCGGCCATGATCTTCAAGCGCGAAATCAGCGCTGCGTGCAAAGCGCGGTTGGGCTGCACCACTTCGCGCAAATTGCCATCGACCCGAAAACGCACTACCGAATGGCGCTCGAAGGCCTCGATGTGAATATCGCTGGCGCCATCGCGCGCGGCCTGGGTCAGCAAGGCATTGAGCATGCGGATGATGGGCGCGTCGTCCGAGGTTTCCAACAAGTCTTCAATGGCTGGCAGGTCTTGCATCATGCGCGTGAGGTCGGCCTCGCCCTCCACTTCACTCACCACCGCCGCCGCGCTGGATTCGCCCTGCGCATAGGCGGTGCTAATGCGCTGCACCAGCTCGGGCGCGCTATGGTTTTGCACAGCGGCCACCGGGTATTTGCGCATTACCTCGCTCAAGCCGCCGGGCAGCGAAGCGGCATGCACATGCAGCGTGAGCTGATCGCCCGCTTCCTCCAGCAGCACTTGCTGGGTGCGCGCAAACGCATAAGGCAGGGGGTAGCGCATATCAGTTTTTAGCGGGCAGCGCGGGCAGCACCGGGCCTTCGTTGATCGGCGTGGCCTGGCTGGGCGCAGGTTGCGCCTCTTTCATGCCGCCCAGCATTTGCTCGTAGCGCTCCATGGACAGGCGGTCGCTGGAGGCGGCGTCGCGCACCACCACCGGACGAAGGAAAACCATGAGATTGGATTTTTTGCGGCTGCGCGAATTGCTCTTGAACAAACTGCCAAAGAAAGGCAAATCGCCCAGGCCCGGAATCTTGTCGGTGTTGCCAGTGAAATTGTCTTGCAGCAAGCCACCGAGTACCACCACCGAGCCATCATCGACCAGCACATTGGATTCGATGGTGCGCTTGTTGGTGGTGGGGCCGTTGGCACTGGAGGCCGAACTGCTGTCCACCGCCGAGACCTCCTGGTAAATCGTCAGCTTGACGGTGCCGTTGGCGCTGATTTGGGGCTTGACTTTGAGCGTCAGGCCCACGTCTTTGCGCTCAATGGTTTGGAAAGGATTGACCGCGCCGTTACCGGTGCCGGTGTTGGTGAACTGACCGGTGACGAAGGGCACGTTTTGCGCAATCACGATCTTGGCCTCTTCGTTGTCCAGAGTCAGCAAATTCGGCGTGGACAGCACATTGCCCGAGCCCGAGCTTTCCAGAAAGCGCGCCAATGCGCCCAAGACATTTTTGCCTTCGTACTGCGTGGCAATGCCGATGTTCAAACCCGGCTTGGGCAGCGCAGTGCCTAAAGCAGCGCCGGTCGCCAGGCTGATGATGTTGGCGCCACCGGAGCCGAAGTTGGTGCCCAAGAGCCCCACCGCGCCATCGCCTATTTTGCCTAAGGCGCCCTGCCACTGCACGCCAAAGTCGGCGGCTTTGTCGGAGCTGACTTCGGCGATCAGGCTTTCAATAAACACCTGGGCGCGGCGCCCGTCCAGCATGTCGATGACTTCGCGCAACTGGCGGTACTGCGGGTCCGGCGCAGTGATGATGAGCGAGTTGGTCGCCACATCGGCCTGCACCTGGCCGCCGGTGGTGGCCGCCGGTGCGCTCGCACCGCCGGGTACCGCAGTTGGCGCGGCTTGTGCGCCGGCGCTGCCCGCGCTCATGGCGGCGCGCAATGTGGCGGCCAGCTTGGTAGCGTCGGCGTTTTTGAGGCTGACCACACGCAAAATACCGGCCTGGCCATTGCCCTGGTTGGAGGCGCGGTCCAGCTTTTCCACCAGCGATTTGATCTGCGCCATGCGTGCTCCGTTGGCCGCGCGCACCAACAAGGAATTGCTGCGCGCCTCGGCGATCACCGTGGTTTTAAAGCCCCCATCGGTCGCTGCACCGGGCGCCGCACCAGCCAGGCCACCGGATTCGAGCAAGCGCGTCACCAAGGGCGCCAAGTCCACTGCGATAGCATTTTTCAGCTCAATGACTTCCACTTCGGTGGCGTTACTGACATCGAGCGCGGCGATGATGCTCGCTATACGGCGCAAATTGTCGGCATAGTCGGTGATCACCAGTGAGTTGTTCACCGGGTTGGCGTTGATGGTGTTGTTGGGGCTGATCAGCGGACGCAATATGGTGACCAGGTTGTTGGCCGACTCAAAGTTAAGCTTGAATATTTGCGTGGTAATTTGACCGCCAGGCGCGCCTTTGGGCGCACTCTCGCTGGTTTCCACCGCCGCGCTTTGCAGCTTGGCGTCGGCCTCGGGCACGACTTTGAACAAACCCGCCGACTCCACCATGGTAAAGCCCTGCATGCGCAAGCTGGTCAGGAACTGTGCCATCGCCACTTGTGGGCTGACCGGCTTTTCGCTGACCAAATTAATCTGGCCTTTGACGCGCGGATCGACCACTACATTCATACCCGAAATCACGCCCATCGTGCGGGCCACGGCTTCGATGTCAGCGGCGTTGAAATTGAGGGTGATGTGGTCGCCGCGTTTGTAGGCCGTCTCCGCCTTGGCCGCTGCGGAGGCTGTCGGGGCCGGGGCTGCAGATTGCGATTGCGCCGGCGCCAGGCAGGCGCAAAAGAGCAGCAGGCCGATGGCGGCTAAAAAACCCGAGGTTTTGAAATGCGCAAAAGCTGTCATGAAATTTCAACCCAGTTTGATGATCGAGCGCGCACCTCTGCGCTGCCCAATGATGTTCAGGAGATTGGCCAGCGCCTCCTCACGGTCGGGCGCGGCACTGGCCTCACCCTCAAAACGCCATTTGCCACCCTCCCACTGGCCGCTGCCCTGCAATTGCAATCCACCTTGCAGGGTGCTCAATTGCAATTGCGACGGCGGTCCTTCTTGTAATCGCAAGCGGTAGCTGCCCATGGGCCGCAAGGTGGACAGGCGCGAGGCCATGTCCAGCGCGTCGATTTGCAATACCCCTTGCCAGGACCAGCGTCCCGCTGCCCATTGCACCACAAAGGCGCTGCTTTGCAAAAGCAACTGGCCTTCGGGGCGGATGGTATTCCAGGGCGTACCCAGCCCTGCCAGCCACTGCGCTGACCAATGCGACTGGCGGTCTGCCACTTGCAAACGCGCCCCGCCCCAGGACGGCAAGATATGCACTTGCAGGCCCTCGGGGGTGCAGCAGTCGGCGCGCAACTCCAGGTCTAAGGCGCCCCATGCCGGCAACAAACGCCATTGCACCCGGCCAGGCAGCACGCTGGCATCCTTGCTGCCCTGCCCGCCATGCAGGCTAAGTTCGCCCGAGCCGGCCCAGACCGTGCCTTGGACATCGGACAGGCGCAAGCGCCCTTCGCTGGACTGGCCCACTTGGGCAGCCAACCAGCGCGCCGGTGCAAACAAGAGCAGCGCCAGGCCCAGGCCGGCCAGGCATCCGCCCACCATCCAAACCCAGGGCGCACGCTTGCCCGGTGCAAGAGGAAAAGCGAAGCGGGCCTGTGCCATGGTGCTGCCAGACCTATCAGGGCGCGCCCGGCGCGGGCAGTTGCAATACCAGGCTGCCGGACCACAGGCCAGCGGCCTGGTTCAAGTGCATCTCCAGCATGCTGGTGTGTGCCATCAGGCGCGCCTGCTCCAGATAGCGCGCCAGCGCATCGGGCCGTGCATCTTTGAAGCTGATGGTGGCGCGCTGGTCCAGCACCACGATGCGCGCATTTTTTTCCAGGTTGCTTAAGCCGTTTTGCAAAACTACTTTGGCATCCACCGGCGCACCAGGCGCTTGTGCGCGCAGGGCTTGCGCCTGCGCTTGCAATTGCAAGACCTGCTCGTACTGCGCCCGCACCAGCGGCGCTTGAAGGCGCGCCGCCTTCAGGCTGACCCAGGCCGGGCGCAGCGCGATAAACCACACAGCCGCCAGCAGCAAAACACTCGCAGCCATACGCAGCAAAGTTTGCTCGCGCGCATTGGCTTGGGACCAGCGCGCTTGCCACGCATCGCGCAGTGATTGCATCATGGCGCGCTCCTTGCGCGCAGGGTCAGCGTCGGGCCCTGGGCTTGCAACTGGTAGCCGCGCGCCTGCAGGGCGCGGGTCAGGTCCGTCAGGGCGGTGCTGGAAAGTTGCAGGCCCTCCAGTTGGAGTTCGCCACTTTGGTAATGCACGGCTGTGGGCGCCGCCGGAAAATTAGCCGCCTGCATCAGCGCGCTGAGCATGACCTCTGCATCCTCTTGCGCTAACTGGCCGCTGCGCTGGCGCAGCTGGTCGACTTCGCGCTGCATTTGCACAGGCGCGTCCACCACGGCTTGCACCTTGGGAAAAGTGCTGGTGAAGGCTGCCTGCATGGCGCGGCGCTCCTGGTTCAGCGCCGCTTGCTGCTGGTAGGCATACAGATTGAGCCCCAGCACGTGTACCAGCAACAAAACCCACAAGCCCCAGCGCAGCGGGCGCCAGCGTGGCGCGCTAGAAAACTGTTGCAAACCCTGCGCAAAGCGCCGCAAGCTGCGCCCGCTGCGCGAAGCCACGATGCCAAACTGCGCCAAGTCCCAAGGGCCCTGGCTGGCCCGTAATGCGCGCTGGGCGCTGCTTTGCAAAAACAGCGGGCGGCCCAGCAGCGCTTCGGCCTGCGCGGCGACTGCGGGTTCGGCCCACACCGGCATGTCTTCAGACGGTTTGCGTGCGGCCAGCGCCGCAGCCTGCAAAGGCCAGCGCGTCAGGCCGGCGGCACTGCTGTGTACCCACTGCGGACCTTGGGAGCTTTCAACGGCATAGAGCTGGTCTGCGCCCCCAGCACCCAAGGCGAGCGGCGCCAGTTCAGGCACCAGCGCGGAGATGTACAAGCCGGCTTGCTCGACTTCATGCACACAGTCCAATAGCCAGGCTTTGTCACAAGCGGCCAGCCAGACCGGGCCTTGCGTGGGGAGGGGCGATTGCAAGGCCAGGTGCAGATCGGCCACGTCGTCAAGCAACTGCTCTTCTACCAGGCCTTCGAGTACCGCACGCAACCGTGCGGAGCGGGCTGCGCCTGGCGGCAATAGCACCTGGTGCCAGGACACGCGCTCCACCGGCAGCACCAGCACCACCTGCGACGCCTG
>JBBAPY010000027.1:0-19390 GCA_040400635.1 Rhodoferax sp. | reverse complement strand
CGCGAAGTACCCTGTGGTCCGCGCAGCACTTCGACCTGGCCGACGTCGTAGAGGTGCTGAAAACCATGGACTGGATTGGTAAGCTTCAAGAAAGCCAGGGTGCAGATGGGAGCGCACGGTGGGTGCTTTTGGTGGACCCGGTGCAAACGCCGGTCGCGCCATTGGTGCAAAACCTCTTGCTGGCCCACGACGAACAGAGTGGAAATTTTTGGCGTACCGCTCTGCGCGCCGGCTGCACATTGCATGAAGTGATCTAGAACAGCGCATACTGATCCGGCGGGTAGTCGAGCACGCCATCGTCAGCCTTGGCAACCATCGCCAAAAAGCGTACATCCCTGTTTTTTATTTAAAAGCCCCTATTTCTAGGTGTACCATTGCTTGTCTAACGCAATGCTTTGGAGCGCTTGAGTTTGCAAGTATTTACGAATAGAGAATCATTGTTTTTATGCATAGCAAAAAGAAGAAGTTACTCCAGCATTTGCGTACCGAAGTTTTTTGCCGATTAGGCGTATCTGCCGTTCACGGTATCGGCGTATTTGCAATCCGCGATATTCCCAAGGGAACCAAACCCCTTAAGTCGCGCTTGAAAATGCATGAAATTAAATTCAATCATGCAGAGGTCAGTTCCCTACCGCCGCAGGTGCGCAAGGAGTTGGACATGTTTTGCTATTACGACAAGCACCATATGCTGATTCCGGCCATTGGTCTCAATTCGATGAATATGTCGGTGTACCTAAACCATTCCAAAACGCCCAACCTCAAAATGCGCAAAGATGGCGACCTGCTCGCCTTACGCGACATCAAGCAGAACGAGGAATTGGTGATGGACTACGACGACAGTTTTGGTGAGGTCCATACATTCGGACCTGGAGCCGACGACTAAGCGACGGGATCGCGCAGGTAAAAAAACCGGCTAGGCCGGTCTTTTTAGAAGTATGTGGCCAAGTCGCCTAATTTAGTCCGAGCGTAGGCGAAAGACCTGGTTCCAGTCTTCGCGCTTGAAGTCGGTGTGCAGGGGCGAGGTGGGGTCCAGCGCCAGGGGGTGATCTGCGTCGGTCATGGCCAGGGCAAAAATAGGCTCATGATCGGTCACGAACAAGGCTTTGTAGCCATAGTCGCCCACCGGGCCGAGGTTGTAATAGGCATAGCCTGCTTTTTGCGTCCAACGCGAGGCCAGCAAGCAGGCATAAATTCCGGGCGAACGGTTGCGGTAGGCGGTATTCCACTGACAGAAGCTGCCATACACCTGGTCCCGCTCGGGCATGACGATGGATATATCGCTCAGTACCAAATCGCCGTTTTCGGCATGCGCCTGGATGATCAGCACATCGAGCTTTTGTACGTAGTCCACAAAACCGGCAATCTCTTGATCATGGATTTCGTAGGCGGTGAAATGGTCGCGCCCCAGGTCGAATACGTCTTCGACGGAAAGATCGCGGCCCGGCACCAGGCGCTCGGTGACGGTAAAACTGCGGCACAGTTTGTCCAACTCCTTGAACTTGCGGGCACGCCGTTCATCGGTCCAGAAGTCGGGTAAGCCCGCATGCACCAGCCCGTATTTATCGTTGATAGGCACGCCATAGTTGCCCTCAGGGGGCAGTGCGTAAACGATAAATGGCTTCTGCGCTGCGGCCAGCATCTGAGGCGTTACATCAATATAGGGGCACAGTCCGTCCCAGCGGCTGGTGTAGTACTTGGTTTGCTCATGGAAACTTTCCACACACAGGTTCTCGGGGGTCCAGGTCTGGTGTGCCAGGGTTTGCGCTTCGCTGTGGTCAAAACTGTTCAGCGCTTCTTGGTAATTGGCGGATGAGTACAAATCAGTCGTCATGGGCTAGGTTCCTTTGGCTATGCCTTGGCTTGCAAGGGTTGCAGATCAAAGTAGTCAGAGTCGATGCGGTGGTTTTCGCGCAAAAACGCCGCATCACTGGCGTGCAGTGCCTTAACAGCACTGTGCATTGAGGCCAAATGCGCGGAGGCCTCACTGTGGGGATTGGACAGCTGACGCTGGTATTCCGGCATCAAGGGGCAATCGCTGTCGTAATAAAACTTTTTCTGCTTGGGATGGTAAGACAGCGGATAGAGCTTGCAGCTCAGCGGCTTATCCTCTGCCAGGGTGCAGCCCTGGTCGCCGAGATGGGTGCACTGTGTCTCTATGCATACACTGCCCATCACTTTTTTTTCAGTGGCGGTGAGGGTAATGTCCAAGGGAGGAAAGCCGGGTTCTATGTGGCAGCACTGTCTGCACTGCGCGCAATGGTCAAACAGCACTGGTATGCCCGACAGTTGCAATGCCACGCTTGCGGCAGAATTTGGAGGATACAGATCCGTTGCGGTACATCGCAATGTCTGAAGTTGTGCAATCGGGCAAGGCCTGCAACTCTGTTTCCAACATACTCGTTTTTGGTGACCTAATTTACTAGGTGCTAATAGTATGCGCGATTTTTACACGACTTACACAGTTTTGTAACACTTTTTTGAAAATTTTTTCCAACTCTTTGCCGCAGGAAAAACGCCTTCGCGTGCCGATGATTCAGGTGCAAAAAACCATCTGCAATTGAACGCGGCGACGCTTATCCAACCCGCACCGCATCAGGCCTCACACATTGGCGACATGCCTATGCCACACTGGACATCCAGCGAACAACAAACGCTTAGACTGCGCTGCAATAGCAACCTGCGCATCGCGCAAACACCATGTGCCTTATCGCTTGGAACTGGCAGCCCGACACGGAGCAGCCGCTCTTACTCATTGCCAACCGCGACGAGTACTACGCGCGGCCCACCCGGCCCTTGCACCATTGGGAAGGGGCGCCTATAAGCGCCGGCAAAGACCTGCAAGCAGGTGGCACATGGTTGGGCATTGCACCCGGTGGCCGCATGGCCGCCCTGACCAATGTGCGCGACCTGCGCCATCAGCGCGCAGACGCACCTTCGCGCGGCGCATTGGTAAGCAATTTTTTGTACAACAAGACCAGCGCCGAGCATTACTTGGACAGCATCGCGGCCAGCGCAGCGCTATACAACGCTTTCAACTTATTGGTGTGCGACGGTCAGGCCCTGCTTGGCTTCGAAAGCCGGGGCGCACGCATGCTCACCATGCAGCCCGGCATTGCTGCCGTTTCCAACGCCGGTTTTGACACGCCCTGGCCTAAGCTGCTGGCGCTGAAAAGTGGTCTTCGGCACTGGGTCGCGCAGCAGTCTGTATCGCAACCGACGTCAAGCGAGGCCTTGTTCGAAATGCTCGCCCAAACCTTAGCCGCGCCGGATGCGCAACTGCCCGACACCGGCATTCCTTTGGAGCGCGAGCGGGTACTGTCCTCTGCTTTTATTCGCAGCAGTGACTACGGCACGCGCGCCAGCAGCGTGATCATGCTGCGCCGCAACAGCGCGCACTTTATCGAGCGCAGCTTTGACGCGCAGGGTCTGACGGGCGAAGTAAGCCTCAAGCTCTGATCCAGATCGCCATTGCAAGGCTGCAGACGATGGCAAGCCGGATTGGGCTTTTAAAGTCAGCGCTTATTCAAGGCTTTTGGTCCTGATCGTTCAAAACCGTTTATCACGCGGCGGATCTCCATCGCTACTTCCATAGGCGTCAGCCCCACGGGCCCTACACCCCGTGCCACTAGGTGGTCGGCGGCCAGCGCATGCACTTGCACGGCCAGGTAAGTGGCTTCATACAGGTTTAAGTCGTGCCGCAGCCCTTGGGCGGCTAGCGCAGCAAGGCAACCGGTGAGCACGTCGCCCATTCCGCCTACGGCCATGCCGGGGTTGCCGTCCATGCATTGCTGCGGCGTTTGGCCAGGTGCGCCAACCAGTGTGTGTTGGCCTTTAAGTACAACGATGGACTGGGTATGCGCTATCAGGGCCTGAAGGGCGGCGGCGCGGTCGGCCTGGACCTCGTGATTGCTACAGCCCAGCAGCCGCGCGGCCTCGCCGGGATGCGGCGTGAGGCAGCTAGGGTGTGGGCGCTGGTGCAAGGCCTCTAATAGGGGCGCATGCGTGGCAAGCAGGGTGAGCGCATCTGCGTCGATGACCAGCGGCCCTGTCCAAGCCAGGGCGCCTTGAAGCCAGCTTTGCGCCACGCTGTCCAGGCCCAGACCGGGTCCGATGGCGATCCCATCAGGGGCAATAGCCGCCAGCGCTTGCGCAGGCTCGCTATAGCGCGCGGCCGCATGCACCATGAGTTCGGGCTGCTCGTTGACGACTTGCGCGCTGGCCGCGTCCAACATCAGCAAAACGGTGTAACCGGCGCCCGCATAGAGTGATGCCCGCCCGGCCAGCACCAGCGCCCCGGCCATCGTGGGCGCACCACCGATCAGCAACACTTTGCCGCAATCGCCTTTGTGCGCGTCGGGCCTGCGCAGCAGGCGGTGGGCTAGGGGAAGGGCGTTGAGCGTGATCACAAGCGCAGGGACCAGGGGATGTGCATGGAGGCGATTGTCGCTTTGGCCTGGCTGCCCGGGGGCGATGTAGTGGAGAAGGTTAAGGAAAAACTTGGCACTCTGCCTGATGCAAAACCCGGCTGTTTCCCGTGCTGAGCTGTACGAGCATGCATTGACCGTTTGCCCAGCGCAGCTGAAAGATCTCTGGCAGCTCACGATCTGCACCCTGCATCACAACCCCATTGGGGTCTTTGCTGCGGACACGCTCTAAGGTTAAGGTAGATGAAAGGGTAAGCTGGCGTGCATCAATCCATAGTTGCGATGCACCCGTCAACTCTTGAAGCGCCTGCGAGAGTTCCTGCTGCACTGCGTCATTAGTGGTTTGCAAGCGAGCCGCTTGGCCCTGTGGTAAGGCTGATTGGCACGCCGCAAGAAGGGTTGCTGCGATCAGCGGCACGCTTAGTGCTTTGCACAGGGTACTCACGGAAAAACCTTGGTGGGGATCATCAGCGAACGTGAGCGCGTCGGATCTACTACATAAGGCAGTTGTCCTGGTGAACCCATGGCTTTGATACTGGCCACTGGGGCGCTCGTGCATTGGCCGCTTTTGAGGTATTGCAGAGCCTCTGCCAGGCGGGGTTCGGCCAGGTCGCCCAATTGAAAATTCAGATCATCCCCTACCGTGCACGTGGGTGTAAAACCGGCGTCAAAAGCCGAAAATCCTTTCTGATTTTCACCCTTGAACTCGACCGCGTAATAGTAGCGGCCGCAATTGCCTTGTGGGGTAAAACCATAGGGCTTGCCGTAGGTCGTGGAGCCGATCAAATTAACGGTTAAATCAATACCCTTCAAACCGTTAATTACCGCCTCGCTGGCAGAGGCTGTTCTGTGGTCCACCAGCAGGGTCACGCGCTTGAGGCTGAGGCTGGGCAAAGGGCGGGTGTAATCGTAGCGATAAGAAGGGGTAAGTGCGTAGGGGATAAATTCGTAGGCGTAGTTCTCACTGCTTCGTTTGTCGTTGTAGACCAGCTTGTTGAATGTTTTGCCGCTGCTCTCGCTGGGCCCGGCAATCATGTAGGCCAGTTGGCTGGAGATATACAAAAGACCGCCCCCGTTGTAGCGCATGTCAATTACCAACTCTTTGGCGCCTTGCGCCTTAAAATCGTTGAAGGCCGTAATTAGCGCATCCTGAGACTTCGCGATAAAGGAGTCGAAATACAGGTAGGCTACTTTGGTTCCGTTGTCGTTAAGCACCTTTGCGCCTCGAACCGGCGTGGTGGCGTATTGGCCAGCCTTCAGCGTGAAAGTTAAGTTGGATACACCGCGTTGCAATTGAAGTGTGTGCTGGACTTGGTCTTGTGGGAAAACACCGGTATTGAGTCCGGTCACATCAGCGCCGTTCGCAAAGTCAATACCGTCGACCTTCACCAGCTTGTCGCCCCGCTGCACGCCGGCGACGCCTGCCGGACTAAGTGGCTCCACGTCGTACACGACATAACTGCGCGGCGGTGAATTAGCCACGCGAGACCAAGCGATACCGTAATCCACCGATATACCGTTGGTGTATTGGTCATATTCCTCTTTTGTTTCCGACCAATGGAATCGGTCTAAATCGCCTCCGACGCTGTTTTTTGCGGGAGTTTTCAAAACGTCGAAGTACGCTGCAGCGCTCGCATATTGGCTTGCATCTCGGCTCGGGACATCGGGGTACCAAAGGTAGCGCTCATCCACAAAGGAGCGAACCCAGGCTTTTTCATCATTTGCGGTGCCTTGTTTCTCACCCGCGCTTTGGACCGGGCTGATACAAGTATTGGCTAGTTGGCTTGCAGGCGCGAGGTTGGCGCTGACCTGGTTGCTGTTGCCACCCCCGCCCCCGCCCCCGCCCCCACATGCGCTTAGCAGGACCAGGGTGAGTGAGCACGTGAAGCAAGCATTCCAGGAAGGCTTGGGCATGCGCCCCAAGTAAGGCCTATCGGATGTCTTGCGCAAGTTCGTCGATGAATGATTGCCCTGCATGGATTGCTTCTTTCCTCACAACACGCTGTTCGCATGATAAACCGAAGGTGTGCACGCTAAAAAACACACTAGCAGTATGAATCCCAGGTCTGCATGGCATCGTCCGGTCTGTGTTGCCCAAGGCCATGTTGCGGCTAGGAGTCCAGCACTCCGCGCAAGCCATTTTTAATGATAATTATAGTATATATTAAAACAATTAATTAAAACAATATAAATTTTCGAAAACGCGATGGCCGCGCGCGTCTAAACTGGCATGATGCCTTCAAAATAAGCCAAAGTAGAGGGGGTGACCGGTGTGGTCAGCCCCCGACGAGCCTAAGCCAGCGTACGCCAGGCCCGGTGGCTACTACCCAGAAGCTCGTCTGCCGCTGCCGGGCCTTCGGAGCCCGCGGCGTAGTGGGCCAGCGGAGCTTTGGGGTCGGCCCAGTACTCCTGCAGGGGCCGCACGATATCCCAGCCGGCCATGACGCTATCGGAGCGCTGGAACAGCGTGGCATCGCCGATCATGCAGTCATAGATCAGCGTTTCGTAGCCGGTGCTGGGCGCGTTTTGGAAATAGTCCTTGTAGTGGAAGTCCATGTGCACCTGGCCGATCTCGATTTTGGGGCCGGGGATTTTGGCGCCAAAGGTGAGCATCGCGCCTTCGTCGGGCTGCAGCTTGATGACTAGTGCGTTAGGCGTCAGGGCTTCGGTGGCGGTGTCGCGAAACAGCGAAAACGGCGGGCGTTTGAACTGGATGACGATCTCGCTTTGCCGCTTGGCCATGGCTTTTCCGGTGCGCAGGTAAAAGGGCACGCCGGCCCAGCGCCAGTTGTCTATGCCCAGTTTGAGGGCCACATAGGTTTCGGTTTTGCTGCCTGGGTTGACACCTTCTTCTTTCAGGTAGCCCGCTAGCGCTTGCCCGTCCCGGCTGCCCGCGCTGTATTGGCCGCGCACGCTGTCGGTGACGGCGTCGACGCGGTGCACCGATTGGAGTACTTTGGTTTTTTCGTTGCGCACGGCGTCCGCATCAAACGAGGCTGGTGATTCCATAGCGGTTAGGGCCAGCAGCTGGAATACGTGGTTGGGCACCATGTCGCGCATAGCGCCGGTGGTTTCGTAAAACGCAGCGCGCTTTTCCACGCCGACGGTTTCGGCCACCGTAATTTGCACATGGTCGATATGGTCGCGGTTCCACAGTGGCTCAAAGATGCCGTTGGCAAAGCGCATCAACATGATGTTTTGCACGGTTTCCTTGCCCAGGAAGTGGTCCATGCGGTAAATCTGCGACTCGGCGAGGCTGTGGCGCAGTTGGGTGTTGAGCGCCTGTGCTGAGGCCAGGTCGCTGCCGAACGGCTTTTCCACCACTACGCGGCGCCATTGCTGGTTGGTCTCGTTGACCAGACCGGCAGCTCCGAGCTGGTCCACGATGCCGCCAAAAAAGCGCGCACCGACAGCCAGGTAGAACATGACGTTGTCGTTGACCTCGTGGCTGGTCTTGACCGCTTCCAGGCGCTTGCCCAATTCGGTATACGAGGCGGCTGCCCCGAAGTCGGCAGACAAATAGGTCATGCTGGCGAGCAAGCGCTGCAGATTGGCTTCATCCAGCGTTTGGGCGTAGTGCTTGTCGGCAGCAAAAGCGCGCACCGATTCCTCTACATGACCGCGGAAGTCGTGGTCGCTCATTTCCAGACGGTCCACGCCGATAAGGGCGAAGTTGCTGGGAAGCAAGTTGGTGCGGGCCAGGTTGTAGAGCGCGGGCATCAGCAGACGCTTGGTCAAGTCGCCACCAGCGCCAAAAATGACGACGGTGCAGGAAGGAGCGCGCTCGCCGTGCGGCGTTTTTTCGTGTTCGATGTCTTGTGCCACAGGGTGTCCTTAAGCTTTGCCGGGCTCTTTGTGGCCGCCAAACTGCTTGCGCATGGCCGAAAGCACCTTCTCTGCAAAAGTGTGCACTTTGCGTGAGCGAAAGCGGGTGTACAGCGCGGCAGTCAGCACGTCGGCAGGCACGGCTTCTTCGATCGCGGCCTGAATAGTCCAGCGCCCTTCGCCCGAGTCCTCGACGTAGCCGGAATAGGAAGCGAGCTCAGGGTCCTCGGCCAGGGAGATTGCCGTCAGATCCAGCAGCCACGAAGAGACGACGCTGCCCCGGCGCCAGAGTTCGGTAATGTCAGCTAAGTTCAGGTCGTAGCGGCGCTCGGCGGGAATGCTTTCCTGATTGACGCCTTTCAGAATGTCCAAGCCCTCGCCGTAGGCCTGCATTAGTCCATATTCAATACCGTTGTGCACCATCTTCACAAAATGGCCCGATCCGGCCGGACCGGTGTAGAGGTAACCATCTTCGGCCGTGGACTTGCGACCTTCGCGGCCAGGGGTTTTTTCAATGGTGCCAACGCCAGGCGCCAGGGTTTTGAAGATCGGGTCCAGGTGGTCAAAAGCGGCTTTGTCGCCGCCGATCATCATGCAGTAACCCCGGTCCAGGCCCCAAACGCCGCCGCTGGTGCCCACGTCGATATAGCGTATGCCTTTTTCCGCCAGCGCCTTGGCGCGGCGCACATCGTCTAGGTAGTTGGAATTACCGCCGTCGATGATGATGTCACCAGCCTCCAGCAAGCCCGAAAGGGTGTTGACCGTTGCCTCGGTGATGGCGCCTGCAGGCAGCATGACCCAAACTGCGCGAGGCTTTTGCAGCTGGCTGATAAACGAGGCCATGTCCTGGCTGGGCGTAGCGCCCTCGGTGGCGAGTTGGGCCACGCTCGCCGCGTTGGTGTCGTACACAACGCAGTTATGACCATTGCGCATGAGTCTGCGCACGATGTTGCCGCCCATGCGTCCCAAACCAATCATTCCTAGCTGCATAAGGTCTCCAATTATGTGTAAATAACGAAAATCGCAAAAAATAAGGAAAACGATTATGGTACGAAATGGAGACCTCTAGTCAAGAGGGCAAGGTGCGAAGGTGAAAAAGTGTCTTTTCCCGACAAAAATTTGCAAAACTCAGCAGACGCGGGCCTTGCTGTCGCTGCATCGCCTCGCAGGCTACGCTAGTTACGCCATTTCCCTAATTGCAAATAATGAAAAAAATGATAGTATGTCAAGACCCTTGTGTACGGAAGCTCCTACGATTATGGAAAAACCCACGCATTGCCAGGTTTTGGGAATTACCAGCGGCCAACCCGGTGTTGGCAAAACCACGGTGTCAGTCAACCTGGCGGTTGCCTTGCATGACATGGGCTACGCGGTGATGATTTTGGATGCCAACTCCAGCTACAACAATGCGCAAACCGCGCTGGGCACCATCTGCCCCTTCCATTTGGGGCACTTTTTAAACGGCGATAAGTCCTTGCGCGAGGTTATTTTGAAGCGCCGCTACGGCATCAATTTGATCGCCGGCGCCTCGAGGATTGATGCCATGACCACGCTCAATCCCTCCAAGGCCTCGCGGGTACTCAAGCAATTTGGGGAGATGGAAAGCGAGCTTGATTTTCTGATCGTCGATATGCCGCCGGGCACCGAGCAATCTGTGCTGTCTTTCATGGCCAGTACCAGTCGCCGAATTATTGTGGTGCGCAATGACCAGGCCGGCGTGACCGATGCCTACGCCATGATCAAAGTGTTGTGCAGCGACTTCAAGCTCGATGAGATTCACATCATCGTCAATGGTGTGACCACCGAGGCTGAAGGCAAAAAAATGTTTGATGTGCTGGACAAAATCAGCCAGCGCTTCCTGACCAGGGCCCTGCATTACCTTGGCAGCGTGTCCCACGATGAGTTGATCGTAGAAGCTGGTGAGCACCACCTTTCGGTTACCGAACATGCGCCCACCAGCAGGGGCGCACGTGATTTCCGTCAAATTGCCAGCAGCACAAGCCACTTGGCTTTGCAAAAATTTGTCGATGGCGGGATAGAGCATTTCATTCAGCGTCTTTTGCATTTGCACGACTTGACCGCTGAGACGGCCTAGCCCGCTCCCCATCACCCCGCGTGATCTGGCCGCTTTTTCCGCAAAGCCGGCCGCAGGCAGTTCAGCATGGATGCCAGCCGGTTGTCCTTTCGCCACACTTGTTCCTTGGCACAAAGCTTGGCTGGCTTGTTTGCGCCATGTCAATTAGAATGAATTAGTCACTTTTATTTATAAAAAATGTCAAATTCAGGCCACCACGACCATTCCTCAGCCAAGTTGGGGACGCTTATTCTGGGCGCCTTAGGCGTTGTTTTTGGCGACATCGGCACCTCGCCGCTGTATGCGCTCAAAGTATCTGTGGAGGCTGCAGGCGGCGCGTCCGGGGCTGATATTTCGCATACGGTCTTGGGTGTTTTGTCGCTGATCAGCTGGGCGCTGGTGCTGGTGGTGATGGTCAAATATGTGTTCATCATCATGCGCGCCGACAACAAGGGCGAGGGAGGCATTTTTGCGCTTACCTCGCTCGTCTCCAATGGCATGCGCGAAGGCTCTGGCGTGCGTTGGATCGTAACCCTGGCCGGCGCGCTGGGAGCGGCCCTGTTTTTTGGCGATAGCATGATCACCCCTGCCATTTCGGTGCTCAGCGCCGTGGAAGGGCTGAAGGTGCTTTCGCCAGATCTGGAGCCCTTCATCATTCCGATTTCCTTAACCCTGATTTCGGCCTTGTTTGCGGTAGAGCGCTTTGGTACCGGCAAGATCGGTATTGTGTTCGGGCCCATCATGCTGGTTTGGTTTGTTTGTCTGGGTTTACTCGGTTTGACCGAAATCGTGCAGCACCCAGCGATTTTTTCCGCTCTGAACCCCTGGATCGGCATCAGCCTGTTGGCGGAGCATCCGGGCATTTCCATCGCCATATTGGGCTCGGTGGTGTTGGCGGTAACCGGTGGTGAAGCGCTCTATGCCGACATGGGCCATTTTGGACGTCAGCCTATCCAACGTGCTTGGCTCTACCTGGTGTTTCCTTGCCTGCTGCTTAATTACTATGGTCAAGGCGCCTTGCTAATCAGTGACCCGAGCGCGCTGGATAATCCGTTTTACCGGCTCGGGCCGGATTGGGCGCTGGTTCCTATGCTGATTTTGGCCTCCATGGCCACCATTATTGCCTCGCAGGCGGTGATTTCTGGTGCGTTTTCCATTGCCACCCAGGCGGTGCGCCTGGGCTATATCCCGCGCTTGCGGGTCAAGCACACCTCCCCTGAAGAAATGGGCCAGGTCTATGTGTCCAAGATCAACATCTTGCTGTTTGTCGGTGTGGTGGTGCTGGTGCTGGGCTTTAGAAGTTCGGAGCACCTGGCCTCGGCCTACGGCGTGTCGGTGACAGGTGCAATGGCGATTGACACCGTGCTGGCCGGCTTTTTGATGGTGGCTATCCGTGGATGGAATAAGTGGATGTTTATCCCTTTGTTTGTCGCCCTGTTCGCCATCGATATGGTTTTTCTGGGCACCAATTTGTTCAAGTTCTTTGAAGGCGGCTGGCTGCCGGTCAGCGTGGCCGCGGTTTTGATGTTGGTGATGGTGTCCTGGATCACAGGCCGCGAGCGTTTGCTCAAAGCGCGCTGGGATTCGGCCACGGAACTAAAGCCCTTTCTTGAAGGTCTGAACGGCCGCTTGCCGCAGCGTGTGGCGGGTACGGCCATCTTTATGGTGCCGCACTCGAACATCGTGCCGGTGTCCTTGCTGCATAACATGAAGCACAACAAGGTAATCCATGAGCGGGTGATCCTGATGCACATCCAGACCCTGAACGAGCCCTATGTCGACGACAAGGAACGCGTCACCAGTGAACATCTGGACCATAATTTCCACGCGGTAGAGGTGCGCTTTGGCTTTATGGAAGATATGCACGTGATGCGCGCCGTGGCCTTCTTGCGGGCGCGCGAGTTCCACTTCAGCCTAATGGAAATTTCCTTCTTCGTGGGCAAAGAGCAAGTCATCGCCACCCATTCCTCGCCACTCCTGATGGCGCCATTTATTTATATGCACCGTTCGATGCAGGGTGCATCCGAATACTTCAAAGTGCCGCTGGACCACGCCATAGAGCTGGGCGGCTACGTGGAGATTTGAACGGCTTGCTTGCCCAGGCCCGTCACAGTGGCCTAGGGCAGTGCAGGTGACATTAGGCTGCGACCGGCGTTTTCAAAAAATTATGCAAGGCATCGAGCGCCTGGTCTGGCGCTTCCTGCAAAAGGGAGTGTCCGGCTTTGAGCGTGACTACTTTACCGTGGCGGGCCTGCGCGATCAGCGATTTGGCGCCTTGCGGCGGCGTCATCTGGTCACTGGCGCCCAGTAAAAACAGCGTAGGGCATTGCACTTTCGCCATCGCCTGCTCACCGCCCGCATAGCTGTCGCAGGCTTTGAAGCTGCGGTAAAAGACATTGGCCTCTCGGTTGCTGGCCAAGACGCGGTGCATCAAGGCTTTGTTGGTGCCGTGTAGCCAGGTACCCGGCCCCATCAGCGAGGGGGGTGGCGCCATCATGGAAAGTGAATAAGTATTCACCATGTCGATGCCCCGGGACTGCGCGTTTTGCGCCGCATCGAGCAAGGCGGGGGAGACGCGCATGGGGTAGGCGGTGCCCACCATGGCCAGGTGGCTCACGCGGTCCGGGTTTTGCGCGGCCACTTCCAGGGCAATCAAAGATCCCATGCTGTGGCCCACCAGGGCGGCTTGTTTGATTTCTAAGGCGTCCAAGAGGCCCATGATGCTTTGTGCCGCTTCCTCTACCGATTCGGGCGCATTGCCGCCGCTTTTGCAGTGGCCGGGCAGATCGATAGCGAGCACATTGAACTGGTGGTTGGCCAGGTAGCGGCTTTGCAGGCCCCAAACACTGTGGTCATGCAAAGCGCCATGGATTAGGACAAGGCTGGGCAATTCGGGTCTCAATGGCTTGCCAGCGGTGTAGGCATACAGCGGGGCGTTATTGACAGTAATCAGCACGGTACGGTCCTTGAAGATAAATGCGCGGTTGGGCCCATTGTGCCCAATCGCCAAGTTGTGGCCCAGGGCGTCACGGCACAATAGATGCACGAGCCTACCCCTGCAAGCGGAACCCGTCGATGTCGTGGTCATCGGCGCGGGCGTTGTTGGCCTGGCGGTGGCGCGCGCCCTGGCCTTGGAAGGACGCGAGGTGTGGGTGCTGGAAGCGCAGGACAGCATTGGTAGCGGTATCAGCGCGCGCAATAGCGAAGTCATTCACGCCGGCATTTACTACCCGCAAGCTTCCCTCAAAGCCCGCCTGTGCGTGCAGGGCCGCCAAATGCTCTACGCCTATTGCGAAGCGCGCAAGGTGGCCCACCGGCGCTGTGGCAAGTTGCTGGTTGCCACCAGTCCCGCCCAACTTGCAGACTTGACCCGGGTACAGGCTAGCGCGCGGGCCAATGGGGTGGATGACCTGCAATTACTGAGCGCTGCACAGGCCCTTGCGCTGGAGCCCGCACTGCATTGCCATGGCGCTTTGCTTTCGCCTAGCACCGGCATTGTGGACAGCCATGGCTTGATGTTGGCCCTGCAAGCCGACCTGGAAAACGCAGGTTCGCAAGTTGTGCTGCACACCGCTGTCGACAGGGCCGCGCTTTCCCACACAGGCAGGCACCAGGTCTGGACACAGGACGGCACTTGCCTGGCTGCCCGGTCAGTGGTCAATGCCGCCGGTTTGAGCGCGCCGGCGCTGGCGCGACGCTTGGAGGGCTTGGCGGCACACCATGTGCCGCGCGAATTTTTTGCCAAAGGAAACTATTTTTCGCTTGCGGGAAAAGCGCCTTTCCAAAGACTGGTGTACCCGCTGCCCGAACCCGGCGGACTAGGCGTGCACCTGACGCTGGACTTGGCCGGTCAGGCCAAGTTCGGCCCGGATGTGCAGTGGGTGCGGGACGCCAGCGACTACCAGGTGGACCTGGCGCGTGGCGCGGCGTTTTATGCCGAAGTACGCAAATACTGGCCTGCTTTGCCCGATGGCGCATTGCAGCCAGCCTATGCCGGCATTCGTCCCAAAATCAGCGGGTCGGGCCAGCAAGCTGCGGACTTTTGTGTGCAAGGCCCGCAAACCCACGGCGTGCCGGGTTTGGTGAATTTATTTGGCATCGAGTCTCCGGGCCTGACCAGCGCGCTTGCCTTGGCGGAACTGGTGTCCGCGCTGCTGAAAGACTAGGTAAAAGCCTTGGGCCTTAGGCCGCTTTTTCTGCGGCCTTCAAGGCTTTTTTCAGGTCGTCAAGCAAGTCGTCCGGGTCTTCCAAGCCGATGGACAGGCGGATAGTCCCGGGACCAATACCAGCGGCTTGCAGGGCCGCATCATCCATGCGAAAGTGCGTGGTGCTGGCCGGGTGGATCACCAGGCTGCGGCAGTCACCCACATTGGCCAGATGGCTAAAAATTTTCAGGGCTTCAATAAATTTCTGGCCTTGCAGGCGCGAGCCTTTGATGTCAAAGCTAAACACCGAGCCTGCGCCACGCGGCAGCAACTTTTTGGCCAGCGCGTGGCTGACGTGGCTCTCCAGCATCGGGTGGCCCACGCGCGCGACCATGGGGTGACTGGCTAGAAATTGCACCACTTTTTCGGTGTTGCTGGCATGGCGCGCCATACGCAGGGGCAGCGTCTCCATGCCCTGCAAAATCAGCCACGCAGTGTGCGGGCTCATGCAGGCGCCAAAGTCGCGCAAGCCCTCGCGCCGCGCACGCAGCAAAAACGCGCCCACCGTGCTTTCCTCGGTAAACACCATATTGTGAAAGCCGGCATAGACCGCGCTGAGTTCGGCAAATTTGCCCGAGGCGTCCCAGTCAAAGCGGCCGCTGTCTACCACCACGCCGCCCACTACCGTGCCATGGCCGGACAAAAACTTGGTGGCCGAGTGGTAAACGATGTCGGCACCATGGTCAAAGGGCTTGATCAGCCAGGGCGAGGTGAGGGTGGAGTCCACCAAAAGAGGAACTCCGTTGGCGTGGGCGATGGCGCTGACGGCCTCCATATCGAGCACGTCCATGCCCGGGTTGCCCACAGTCTCGCCAAAGAACAGCTTGGTATGGGGACGCACCGCGGCGCGCCAAGCATCCATGTCATTGGGGTTCACAAAAGTGGTTTCTATACCAAAGCGGCGCAGCGTGTAATGCAGCAAATTGTGCGAGCCGCCATACAGAGCGGTAGAGGCCACGATGTGGGAGCCCGCGCCCATCAGCGTGCATATCGCCAGGTGCAGTGCCGCCTGTCCGCTGGCGGTGGCAATCGCGCCGATGCCGCCTTCCAGCGCGGAAATGCGCTGCTCGAATACCGCGTTGGTGGGGTTGCTGATGCGGCTATAGACGTGGCCGGCGCGCTCTAGATTGAATAAGGCGGCGGCTTGGTCGCTGGACTCAAACACAAAGGAGGTGGTCAGGTGAATGGGCACCGCGCGCGAGCCGGTCGCGTCGGGCACGGCTCCGGCGTGCAGGGACAAGGTGTCAAAGCCGGGGTCGGCATATCCGCTCATAAGGGTTCTCCGTAATGCTGCAAGTTGCGGGGTGGGTAGGGCTGCAAGCAGGCCCGGCTGCGCCGCGTGTATGGCCGTGATTGTGGGCTATATTCGACGCGTAGCCCGCCGATGCGTACAGCGCACCGCCGGCTGAACGAAAAGGAAGCACCATGAAAGTCAGCGATATTCTGCGCGTCAAAGGCGGAACCCTGTTTACCGCCACGCCGGACGAGCCGCTCGCGCAGGCGGTGCAGATGATGTCCGATCACGACATCGGCTCTCTGGTGGTGATGGAGCATGGCGACCTGGTGGGCATGCTGACCTTTCGCGAAGTGATCCAAAGCATTGTGAAAAACCAGGGCCTGGGTAGCACGCTGGTGCGCAGCGCCATGGACGACGCCCCCCTGACCTGCACCATGGAAACCGAAATGGACGAGGTGCGCCGCATGATGCTGGACCGCCATGCCCGCTATATGCCGGTAATGGATAAACGCATGCTCATGGGCGTGATCAGCTTTTACGACGTGGCCAAAGCCGTGGTAGACAGCCAGAACTTCGAAAACAAAATGCTCAAGGCCTATATCCGCGATTGGCCGGGACAGGAAGAGGGCGCAAAGCCCGCCAACTAAAGCGCCCTGCCGCTCAGGGATAATCACCCCATGAGCGGAAACACCTTTGGAAACCTCTTCGCAGTCACCAACTTTGGTGAATCCCATGGCCCGGCCATCGGCTGTGTGATTGACGGCTGCCCGCCGGGCATGGCTTTAAGCGAGACGGATATCCAGCACGACCTGGACCGCCGGCGCCCTGGCACCAGCCGCCATGTGACCCAGCGGCAAGAGCCCGATCAGGTGCAAATTTTGAGTGGCGTGTACGAAGGCAAGACCACCGGCACACCGATTGCCCTTTTGATTCAAAACACCGACCAACGCAGCAAAGACTACGGCAACATCCTGGAAACCTTCCGCCCGGGCCACGCGGATTTCACTTACCTTCGCAAATACGGCTTGCGCGACCCGCGCGGCGGCGGGCGCTCCTCTGCGCGTATGACCGCGCCCATGGTGGCCGCCGGGGCGGTGGCCAAAAAATGGCTGTACGCCTACTGCGGTACCCAGTTTCACGGCTGTATGACGCAGCTGGGCGATATGCCTATCGCCTTCGAAAGCTGGGACCATGTGCCGCACAACCCGTTTTTTGCGCCGATGGCCGATGTGCAGGCGCTCGAAGACTATATGGATGCGCTGCGCAAGTCCGGCGACTCCTGTGGCGCGCGCATTCGCGTAACTGCCACCCATATGCCGGTGGGTCTGGGCCAGCCTTTGTACGACAAGCTGGATGCCGATATTGCCTACGCCATGATGGGCATCAATGCGGTCAAGGGCGTGGAGATCGGTGCAGGCTTTGCCAGCGTGGCGCAGCGCGGCAGCATGCATGGCGATTCACTCACGCCCACCGGATTTGCTAGCAATAACGCCGGTGGCGTATTGGGCGGCATCAGCACCGGGCAGGATTTGGAGGTGAGCATCGCCATCAAGCCCACCAGCTCCATCCTGACGCCGCGCGACACCGTGGATGTACAAGGCAACGCTACCCAGGTGGTGACCAAGGGCCGCCACGACCCTTGTGTTGGCATACGCGCCACGCCCATAGCCGAGGCCATGCTGGCATTGGTCGTGATGGAGCATGTGTTGCAGCACCGAGCGCAGTGTGGCGAGTTAGCCAGTGCCTTACACCTAATGCCTTGAGTACAGCTTGCAATTGCCTCAATTGGCCCGACCTCTTACCCTCGACCCTGAGTTCCCCGAAGCACCCCCGGAGCGCCTATGAAAACCGTGATGATTTTGAACGGCCCCAACCTGAACCTGCTGGGCACACGCGAGCCGCAGGTGTATGGCAGCCAGACCCTGGCCGACGTGCAAGCGCTGTGTGAGCGCGCCTGCGCGGCCAATGGCTTTGCGCTTGATTTCCGCCAAAGCAACCACGAAGGCGAGTTGGTCGATGCCCTGCACGAGGCCGGGCGTATGCACGCGGCAGGAAGCTTGGCCGGCGTGGTGCTGAACGCGGGCGCCTACACGCACACCAGCGTGGCCCTGCACGACGCCATCAAAGGCACGGGCGTGACCTTGATCGAGCTGCATATCAGCAATGTGCATGCCCGCGAGGAGTTTCGCCACCATTCGTATATTTCGCCGGTAGCCAAAGCGGTGATGTGTGGTTTTGGTGTCAACGGCTACGCTTTGGCTGTCGCCGGGCTGGCCGGAATGCAGTGACGCCTGGTTGCGCTCCTACCTTCAGAAATCACTTTTTTAGTTGGCCCCGATGACACCTGTTTTGTATGTCTCGCATGGTGCGCCGCTGTTTGCCTTAGATCCTGGTGTTTCCGGCGCTGCCTTGCAAACCTTTGCCCAAAGTTTGGAGGCGCGTCCTAAGGCAGTGGTCATCATGTCGCCGCATTGGATGCCGCGCAGCCCCGCCGTGATGACCGGCGCACAACCGGCTACTTTGCATGACTTTGGTGGTTTTCCCGAGGCTTTGTACCAATTGCAATACCCAGCCCCCGGCGCCCCAGCGCTGGCTGCGCAAGTGATTGAACTGTTGGCAATGGCGGGTATTTCAGCGCAGGGGGATGCCGAGCGGCCTTTAGACCATGGTGCTTGGGTGCCTTTGATGCATATGTTCGCCGACGCCCAAGTGCCAGTGCTGCAAGTAGCCTTGCCCCAGCGCGCCGGTCCGCGCGAGGTGTATGCCATCGGTGCGGCTTTGCAGTCGCTGCGCGAGCAGGGTGTTTTGCTGGTCGGCTCCGGTGGCATGACGCATAACCTGGGTGAGTTTGCCGGGCCGGGCGTGCCCACCGCACCCTATGTGCTGGAATTTAGCCACTGGGTGGAGGCGCGGATAGTGCAAGGTGACATGCAAGCGCTGTGGGATTACCGCGAGCGCGCCCCGCACGCACTGCGCGCCCACCCCAGTGAAGACCATTTCATGCCGCTGTTTTTTGCCCTGGGGGCGGGCGGCGTCGGGAGCAAGGCGCATTATTTAAGCCGCGAGGTGCTGTATGGCATGCTGGCGATGGATAGTTTTTATCTTCAGTAAAACCTTAAGTAGTTTATTTAAGTAGCTGATAAATATAGTTTAATTTCTTACACCCTCTGCGAAACCCAATTTAAAGCGAGCGCCTATGTCTGTCAAAATGAAAATCGACTTTGTCTCCGATGTGGCCTGCCCTTGGTGTGCCGTCGGGCTGGGCGCCTTAGAACAAGCCATAGCGCGCTTGGGCGATGAGGTCAATGTGGAGTTGCAGTTTCAGCCCTTTGAGCTCAATCCCGATATGCCGCCGGGCGGGCAGGATTTGGACGAGCATTTGACCGAGAAATACGGCTCCACCCCTGAGCAGCGCGTGGAAATACGCGACACCATCCGGCGCCGGGGCGAGGAGGTCGGCTTTTCCTTCAGCGCCGAAGGCCGGGGTCGGATTTACAACACGCTGTACTCCCACCGTTTGCTGCACTGGGCCAAATACACCGGCCGTCCCGGTTCGCAATACGCGCTCAAGAAGGCGCTGCTAGAGGCCTACCAGGGGCGGGCTGAGAATATTGAATCGCCTGAG
>JBBAPY010000026.1:0-19526 GCA_040400635.1 Rhodoferax sp. | reverse complement strand
AATAAAACCCAGGTGTACAGCAGGATATGCAAGCGGGTGAACTCAATGCCGTGGGTAACAGGCAGCATGGGCAGGCCGGACTTGCGGTAGTCCTCCACCCGGTACAAGGCAAGAGCCCAGAAATGCGGCGGCGTCCACAAGAAAATAATCAGGAACAAAATCAGCGCCTCGGGGCCGACATCCCCTGTCATTGCGGCCCACCCCAGAACCGGCGGCATAGCGCCGGAGGCGCCGCCGATGACAATGTTTTGCGGCGTAAGCGGTTTGAGGATGACGGTGTAAATCACCGCATAGCCCACAAAGGTGGCAAAGGTCAGCCACATGGTCAGCGGGTTAACCCAAAAAAACAAAATCGCCGAGCCGGCACCGCACAAGAGCGCAGAAAAAATCAGGGTTTGGGTATTGCTCAGTTCACCACGCGCGGTGGGTCGCCAAGAGGTGCGTTTCATCTTGGCGTCAATCTGCTGCTCGACAATGCAATTGAAGGCAGCAGCAGCGGCCGACACCAGCCAGATACCGAAACATGCGATCGCTGCCAGTCGTACTTGCGCCCAATCCGGCGCGCCAGGTACGGCTAGCACCATGCCGATGAGCGCGCAAAAAACGATGAGTTGAATCACCCGTGGCTTGGTCAAGGCGTGGAACTGCCGCACCACGGGCATGGTGGGTAGCAAAGAGGTAATGCTGGCCAGTGGGGTCACGTTGCTTGTCTCAAGGTTGTTGGCAAAGCCACAGGACGGTTCGCTGGCACACGGCTAACAGCCAGCAGCCACACCAGGCACGCCAGCATGGCGCC
Organism: Rhodoferax sp.; assembly: GCA_040400635.1. Taxonomy (GTDB): domain Bacteria; phylum Pseudomonadota; class Gammaproteobacteria; order Burkholderiales; family Burkholderiaceae_C; genus Allorhodoferax. Next base: position 18,730 of record JBBAPY010000026.1, on the reverse strand, counting down.
AGCGCCACCGGTATGCAGCACAGCGGCCAGCAGCGGCCAACCCAGCACCACGTTGCTCAGGCCGGTTAGCAATTGCAAGGCTAACAGCAATCCCAATAACTGCATCGGGCGGCGCAGCGCCAGGTAGGCACGCAATTGCCAGAGCAGCAGCGCAATTACCAAAACGATGCCACCGGCCATCCAGCGATGCACCATATGGATAGCCGTTAACGCCTCAAAACTGATCGGCTGGCCATCGGGCTGCAAGCCTAAGGGGCGCCAGAGCGTAAAGCCCTGTGCGAAGTCCATCGTCGGCCAATGGCTGCCTTGGCAGGTGGGGAATTCCATGCACGCCAGTACCGCGTAATTCGTACTGACCCAGGCGCCCAGCGCGGCTTGCAGCAGCAGTGCAGCTATGGCCAGCCACAGACTGGCGCGGACGGATGGCGCAATTGCCTGAGTTTCACGCGCGTCCGATTGCAGCCAAAGTTGCGCCGCCTGCAAGGTCAGCAAACCCAGCAACACATAGCCGCCCAGCAAATGCAAACTGACGATGGCAGGGAACAGCTTCATGGTGACCGTCAGCGCGCCAAAGGCACCCTGCACACACACCCATACCAATGTCGCCATAGTCCATGCGGGGTGGATGGGCGCGCGCTGTTGTAAAGCATATGCCTTACGATGATCACGCCAGGCGCTGATGGCCAGTAAGACGATCAACATACCCACACCCGAAGCCAGGTAACGGTGCAGCATTTCTATCCAGGCCTTGCCATGCGTGACAGGGCCTTCTGGGCTAGCCGTCTGCGCCAACGCAATAGCACCTTTGGCACCCACCGGGCTGGCATGGCCATAGCATCCAGGCCAATCGGGGCAGCCCAAACCGCTGTCGGTCAAGCGGGTAAAGGCGCCGAATAACACCAAATCAAAGGTCAGGAACAAGGTGGTCAGGGTCAAGGCGTAATGCCAACCTCCGACCTGGCGATAGCGCCCACTCCACAGCAGATAAGCCAGAGGTATGCCAGCTACCGCCATGCCTATGAGCACAAGCTGGCCCAGTGGCGAGAGGTTCCAAAGCGAGTTATCCATAGTGTTCGCCGCAAAAGCCTTAGCGCCCGGGCGTATCCCAAAACGCGGAAGCACGCAGCAGGCGCTCCATATCGCGCTTGACTTTGGGTGCCTTATCCAAATCGATCCGGGCGGGCAAGCGCATCATCCAGTTACCCAGCGGATCGACCACATACAAATGGTCTTCTAAGGTTGACCCTGGTTCAGGCTGGAGCCAGGTTTGCAATTGCGCAGCTGGCACGCGCAGCACGGTGGCCGTAGCCAATGCAGGCAACAAACTTGGCGCAATAGCCGCCTCATCGCTAAGCAGCCACACCCAATCGACACGGTCTTTTTCTTTGCCCAGGCCTTCACGCAATTGGCGCTGCATGTATAAATGGTGCTGGCACTGCGCCTGGCAGGCGCCACCGGCCACGCTAATCAAGAGCCACTGGCCTTTGAGGGCTCGCAAACTGGTCTGCTTACCGCCCATCTCCACCGCCTGTATGTCCGGCAAGGGGCGCTGCGGGTCAATGAGCGTACCGAAATTCTGGCGTGCTTGAGGGCGCACCAAGTAATAGGTGACATACGAGGCCACCACGGGTGCGGCGCACACCAGCAAGACCAAGAGCATCTTCCAACGGCCCATGCGGGTATGGGCGGCGTTTGCAGCAATGTCCAGCGGCGCGGGCATGGAATGCACGGTCAAACCCAGCGGCTGGTCGCTTGAACTGTCAGTGGGGGCCATGGTTTGCAATATCCTGGGAAATGGCCGCAGGGCGGCGAAAAAACTGAAACCACAGGTACAAGCCTGCTATCAGCAATGCCAGCGCAAACCACTGGAATGCGTAGCCGTAGTGCTTTTCAATACCGAAGTTAATCACCGGCCATTGCCGTCGCAGGCCTTGGCTTGGCGGGCCCAACTCGCGCACCGTGAATGCTTCCAGCGGCAGCCCAGTTTGGCTACGGTATTGATCCAAGTCTAGATTTTGCCGTATCGGCCCCTCACCGGGCGCTCCGGGAGCATAGAGCTTGGAAGGTACAAGGGCAATGTCGCCGTCGACCGCGACCACGCCCGCTGGCGTTTGTAGCGCGGGCAACTGCTCGCGCGCTTCAAAATTGCGCGGCACCCAACCGCGTTGCACCATCAGCACCTGACCTTGGGGCTCCAACTGCAGAGGCGTGAGCACGAAAAAGCCCACTTTCGCGTCCATCTGGCGGTTATCCAAATACACTGTATTTGAGGGCAACCAAACACCTGTAAGGTGTACTGGGTGGTAGAGCACTCCGTTTTCCTGCATACGGCCTTGGGCGGCTAATGCGAGTACGGCGGCATTACCTAAAGGAAGCTTACCTGTTTGCGCCAGCATGGCCGCCTGCAAGGCTTCTTTTTGTGCAGCACGGTCTAACTGCCAAAAACCCAGCGCCAGCCCCAACAAGCTAAAAAAAATAGCCGCAACGGTCGCGCGGTAGAACTTAGGGTCGCGATTCAAAAGATAATCCTGTGCATGAGTTACTTAGTTGCCCTAGGCTTTTTAGCCGTGATTGCCAGTTTGGCCACCGCCTTGTTTTTCATGTTGCGCGGCGGCAGCGGGGGACCCTCCAAATCGCGTCGGATGGCCCGCGCATTAGCAGTACGGGTGGGCGTTTCTATTTTGCTCTTTGTCTGCATCCTTTTGTCCTGGCAGGCCGGCTGGATTCAACCCACCGGCATACCGCCTGGTGCCTAAGCAACACGCAGCCAACCACCAAACAAAAAGGCACCGCAAGGTGCCTTTTTTGCGTCCTGATAGGCTTACAACCAGTACACCAAGATGTACAGGCCTAGCCAGACTACGTCCACAAAGTGCCAATACCAGGCTGCGCCTTCAAAACCGAAATGACGGTCTGGGCTGAAATGGCCTTTTTGCAAGCGCAGGGTAATGAACAAGAGCATCAACATGCCCACGAACACGTGAAATCCATGAAAACCGGTCAGCATAAAGAAGGTGGAGCCGTAAATGCCCGAGCTAAGCTTCAGGTTGTACGCCGTGTAAGCATGGTAATACTCATAGCCCTGAACGCACAGAAAGGTAATGCCCAGGAGCACAGTCAGCCACATAAAGCTAACCGTTTTGCCCCGATTTTCATCGATCAGCGCATGGTGGGCGATCGTTAAAGTCATACCCGAACTCAGCAACAAAGCCGTATTTATCGTGGGCAACCAGAAAGGGCCCATGGTAGTGAAGGGCTCAATAATGCCGGCAGGCGATGCGGTTACGCCGGCAGCCAGACTGGGCCAGACAGATTTAAAGCCAGGCCACAAAAGCGCATTATCCAAGCTACCCAGTGCAGGTACCGAGTGCGAGCGGGCCCACCATAGCGCGCTAAAAAAGGCGCCAAAGAACATGACTTCCGAGAAGATAAACCAGCTCATGCTCCAGCGGAAAGAGAGATCAATTTTGTGTCCATATTGACCGGTTTCGCTTTCATTTACTGCCTCGCCAAACCATTGAAAGAGCACGTAAAACAAAAACAACATACCAAAGGCCAAGGAGTAACGGCCCCAGCCGGCGCCATTAATCCACTGGCCAGCACCGAGGATCACGAAGAACAAAGCCAGCGATGCCATCACCGGATGACGCGAAGGCTGGGGAACAAAATAATACGGTTTTACGCCGTGTGCAGTGCTACTCATTTCAGCTCCATTTTTCCAAATACGATTCAAAGAACGCAGTGCTATTGCCTGCGCTTATTTACCAACCACCCAAGTAGCCAAGCCGATCAGGCTGACTACCAAAACCAATACCGTGATAACGCCCGCCAGCAAGACATGCAACGGGTTTACCTTAGCCGCATCTTCCTCAAAGCCGACACGGCTGCGAATTCCTATAAATGACCAGGCCACCGTTTTGAGGCTGCGCAACAAAGACGGGCGCACACCATTGCCAGGCACTGCGTTCGCTTCACTCATGAGCCTGCCACCTTTAACGCAATGGCCGCAACCGGCGCAGGCGGAACCTTGCCGCCCACCTCGAAAAACGTATAAGACAGCGTGATGGTGCGCACATCTTTAGAGAGCTTGGGATCAATTACAAACACGACTGGCCAGGATTTTTTTTCGCCTGCATCCAGGGTGTACTGGTTAAAGCAAAAGCATTCCAACTTATTGAAATGCGCTGCCGCTTGTTGCGGCGCATAACTGGGAATGGCTTGCGCCGCCATACGGCGGTTTTGCGTATTCTGGAACTCGTACATCACCGTCATCATTTCGCCCGGGTGCACTTGCAGAGAGCTTTGCGCGGGCTTGAACTGCCATGGGCCTCGGCTATTGGCATCGAACTCCACGGTGATGGTGCGGCTGGTATCGACCTGCGTGTTCGCAGAAACTTGGGCCTTTTCTCCCGGGACGGCCATCTCAGCCAATGCCAGGATGTTCACTCCTGTCATCTGGCAGATCGCGTTGTAGATCGGCACCAGCGCATAGCCAAAGCCAAACATGGCCAGCACCACCACCGCCAGTTTGCCCAGCATGGTGGAGTTTTGGTACCGCAGGTTCATGCGCAACTCAATGACCCAGTAAAACCATCTTGACCATAAAGCCGATGAAAAAAACCACAGCCACAGACGCGAGGCTCAGGCCTAGACGGAAGTTGGCTTTTTTTTGTTCAGGCGTCATAAGGTCAGTTGATCGTTAGGTGTTAAGCAAGAATTTTGTTGGCCGCAGCATTGAGCTTGGGCGGCGTTTCAAAGGTGTGGAAAGGCGCGGGCGAAGGAACTTCCCACTCCAGGCCCTCTGCAGCTTCCCAGGGGCGCTGAGGGGCTTTTTCACCGTGGCCAAGCATGGTGGGTAACACTACGAAGAAGAAGAAATACACTTGTGCCAAGCCAAACGCAAAGCCACCTATTGAGGCAAGTGCATTGAAATCGGCAAACTGCATCGGGTAATCAGCGTAGCGACGCGGCATACCGGCCAAGCCCAGGAAATGCATGGGGAAGAAAGTCACGTTAAATGCAATCAGCGACCACCAGAAATGGATCTTGCCGCGTGTTTCGTTGTACATCACTCCCGTCCACTTAGGCGACCAGTAGTAATAACCGGCAAACATGGCGTACAAGGAACCGGCCACCAGCACATAGTGGAAGTGGGCCACCACGTAATAGGTGTCCTGCAACTGGATGTCGATGGGCGCCATGGCCAGAATCAAACCCGTAAACCCGCCCATGGTGAACACAAAGATAAAACCCACTGCAAACAACATGGGAGTTTCAAAAGTCATGGAACCTTGCCACATGGTGGCAATCCAGTTGAACACCTTGACGGCCGTAGGTACCGCGATCAGCATGGTCGCGTACATAAAGAACAGCTGGCCCGTCACCGGCATGCCGGTGGTGAACATATGGTGCGCCCAGACGATGAAGGACAAAATCGCGATGGACGAAGTTGCGTACACCATGGAGGTGTAGCCGAACAAACGCTTGCGGGCAAAGGCCGGCACGATCTGGCTGATGATGCCAAAGGCCGGCAAGATCATGATGTACACCTCGGGATGACCGAAGAACCAGAAAATATGCTGGTACAGCACCGGGTCACCGCCACCGGCGGGGTTGAAGAAGGTGGTGCCAAAGTGGCGGTCCGTCAGCGTCATCGTGATGGCGCCTGCCAGCACAGGCATCACGGCAATCAGCAAATAGGCGGTGATCAGCCAGGTCCAGGCAAACATAGGCATCTTCATCAAGGTCATGCCAGGAGCGCGCATATTCAGGATAGTGACGATGATGTTGATCGAACCCATGATGGAGGACGCACCCAGGATGTGCATGGCAAAAATACCGGCATCCATGCTCGGACCTTGTTGCAAGGTCAGGGGCGCATAAAGCGTCCAACCTGCAGCAGGTGCACCACCAGGCATAAAGAAAGAACCAACCAACATCAAGCCCGCAGGAATCAGCAGCCAGAAACTGAAGTTATTCATGCGCGCAAAGGCCATGTCAGCCGCGCCGATTTGCAGCGGAATCATCCAGTTCGCAAAGCCCACAAAGCCCGGCATGATGGCGCCAAACACCATGATCAAACCGTGCATCGTGGTCAGCGAGTTGAACAACTCGGGATTGACAATTTGCAAACCGGGTTGGAACAGCTCGGCGCGAATCAGCATAGCCAGAATGCCACCGATGATAAACATGGTGAAGCTGAACAATAGATACAGCGTGCCGATGTCCTTGTGGTTGGTTGCGTACACCCAGCGCCTCCAACCCGTGGGGGCATGGTCATGGTGGTCGTCATGGGCGTGATCGTGGTGGTCTAAAACTGCGCTCATACGGGTTTCCTTCTCAATACTTCAATAGTTAAATTCGAATTCGCCAAGCAGGCCAGCACTTACTTGCGCAAGGCGGCAACGTCAGCTGGCTGCACCACTTGACCGGTCTGGTTCGACCAGTGGTTTTTGGTGTAGCTGATGACAGCGGCGATATCGGTGTCGCCAAGAGACTTCCAAGCCGGCATTGCACCATTGTTTTGGCCATTGAGCAAAACCTTAATCTGCTTGGCCTTATCGGCATCGAGTACCACCGCTGCGCCATCGAGCGGCTTGATCGCACCGCCGCCTTTGCCATGCGTTTGGTGACAGGCCACGCAATTTTGGGCATAGACTTTTTCACCACGCTGGGTGATTTCCGCCAGGGTCCAGACTTTGGACGGATCATCCGCCAAGGCAGCCATTTTTTTCTTTTCGCCCTCCACCCACTTGCTGTAGTCCTCTGCAGAAACCACTTTCACGTGGATGGGCATATAGGCATGCTCTTTACCGCACAGCTCTTGGCATTGACCGTGGTAGTCGCCGATTTTTTCGGCGCGGAACCAGGTGTCGCGCACAAAGCCGGGGATCGCATCTTGCTTGATACCAAAGGCCGGTACGGCAAACGCATGGATTACATCATTGGCAGTGGTGATAATGCGAACTTTTTTGTCCACTGGCACCACCAGCGGGTTGTCCACTTTGAACAAATAGTCGTCCACGATTTCGCCTTTTTTGGGGCCGCCGTTATTCGACATTTCGCGCTGATCGGCATCTATCGTGGAAACAAAGCCTATTCCTTCACCCTCACCTTTGATGTAGTCATAGCCCCATTTCCACTGCATGCCGGTAGCCTTAATCGTCACATCTGCATTGCTGGTGTCCTTCATAGCTACCACCACTTTGGTTGCCGGCAAGGCCATCAAAATCACGATGATGAAAGGAATCGCCGTCCAAATAATCTCTACAGTGACCGACTCGTGGAAGGTGGCTGGCTTATGGCCAAGCGACTTGCGGTGTTTCCAAATGGAATAAAACATCACCGCAAACACCGCAACAAAAATCACCGTGCAAAGAATCAGCATAAACCAGTGCAGCCATTGCTGCTCGCGGGCGATAGCGGTCACCGCAGGGGGTAAGTTCAACTGAAGTACGGAAGGCCCGCCAGGTAGGTCATTCACGGTCGCCGCCAGGCCCAGGGAGCCAGTGCTAAGCCATACGCCTGCTGTCGCCAACAGTGAAGCTGATTTATTCCAAATGCTCTTCATCGTTTTCACTTTCAATGCATCAAAGTTTGCAAAATTACTAAGTCTCAGGCCTTACGCGGCGCTTTAGCCCATGCGCACAGCGCGGCGCAATTCATGCGCCAGGGCCTCACGCCGCTCGGGGCGCACATAACGCCCCACTTGCATGGATTTACCCTGGCCCGACACTGCGATGAGCGAATGTGCCCCACCCAGTGGCTCGATCCTGACCCATTGCCGGTGAAACTGTGCCCGCTCGCGCACACCAGCGGCCTCATGCTCCACGACCACCTGCGATCCGTCCACCACGATGCGCTCTTGGTCGAGCACATGCCTAGAAAAAATCAAAAAACAAACACCGACTGCCACCGTCTCCAAGGCCGCGAAAGGCAGCACCAACACAGCGCCTTGCAGCCAGAAAAACAAGCCGATACACAGAGAAACCAGACTTAACGAGGCGAAGAACACCAGCATTTGGGCCGGCGTGAGGGGAGCGTGACGCCGCAAAACCCACTCAAAACGGGGGTTTTGCGCATCGGCATCGATGGAATGACTGGAGCTCACGCGGTTTGGAGTTGATGGCGCGGCCCCGACAACAGGGCCGCACAAGGATAAAAATCGGGTCAATAAAACCTGTCAATTGTAGCCCATGCCTCTGTGGTGCTGGACTTGCGGCGCCCTATGCAACCGAGGGTCCAAAGGACTTACCAAGACGCCCGCTAACTCATCGGGGCTTTCGGGCGCGCAGGTTCTCCCGCATCTGATCCAAGGGGATCAAGGTTTGCTCTTGTACCGCCATGCGCGGCGCCGGTTTAAAGGCATGGCCGTAAATAATCTCAAATGTCAGGCGAAAGCGTCCACTTGGGTCGGTTTCAGCAAGCCCGGTGGCAATCCCATGGTGCAAAGCGGCACGCCAGGCGCGCCCTCGTAGAGCGGCAAAGCGCTGGGGGTGCAAATTGCGGCCCAGGCCGCGTAATTCGGCCAAAAGCGCCGCAGGCGTGGAAAACGACAGGGTAATGCGCTCCATGTCCATCACCGGCTCCGCAAAACCGGCCTGCACCAGCATGTCACCCCAATCATGCATATCGGTAAATTCGTGGGCGGGGGCCGGCCAGCCCTGACGGGCATACACGTCGCGCAATTCACGCAAAGTGTCCGGGCCCAGGCAAGAAAACATCAAAAAACCGTCGGTTTGCACCAGGCTGTGCCAGCGCTGGATCAAGGCCTGCGGGTCAGGGCTCATATGCAAAGCCATATTGGCCCAAAGCAAGTCCACGGGCGCGGCAGGCGGATCAAAACGCGTCGGGTTTTTCCATCGCTGGGCGGACCACCAAGGCGGAAGCAGCGCTGCGCGGGCCAGCGCCAAGGCTTGCGGCGGCTCCTGTTGCACAAAACTGGTGGCCCCGGGGTAACGCCGGCGCAAGAGCGCGTGCGCCTCGATTCCGCCGCGCAGTACCTGCCAATGCAACCAGCTGCGCGGCTGCTTGAGCACCCATTGCAACCGGCCCTCCATGCGCCTGGCAACCTCTTCGTGCAGCCAGGGCGATGCAGGTTGACCCCCCAGCTCCCTAGAAGCAGCCAAAGGCAATGCCTCCCAACGCCTTGCTGCTTGGGCATCGATGGTGGGTGGGCGTTGGTTCGTTATCAAGTGAAAAAGGCGCGGGGAACGGGGTAGCGGGCAGGGCCGGCTAAAAACAGGGCCAGCGCACTGGCTAAGGGGACGGGGCTATGTGCCAATACCGCCTCAGCGCAGTATATTGGCAGCATGTTTATTGCGCTGCTTCAAGGGCTGGCTGCGCGTCTGCCGAGCCGCTGCGCGGTCTGCCATGCCTGGCCCGGTCAGGTCTTGTGCGAGGCCTGCATAGGACTTTTTGCCCAGCCCCGGCCGCGCTGCAAGCGTTGCGCGCTGGCGGTGGCCGATGCCACACAGCCCTGCCCAGCCTGCCTGGCTGTGGCCAGCCCGCTTGATGCGGCTCTGGCCGCGGTCAGCTATGGCTATCCCTGGGCGGGTGTGGTGCAGGAATTCAAATTCCGGGCGCAGCCGTCCTGGGCACGCCATTTAGCGGTACTTATGCGCAGCGCCCCCTGGGTGGAACCTGCACTGGAGGCCGCCCACTGGGTGCTGCCCATGCCCCTGTCTGCCCAAAGATTGCAAAGCCGGGGCTTTAACCAGGCCTGGCTGCTGGCACGGGCCTTGTCCCCGGCCAAGGCACGCGCCCAGTGGCTCTTGCGCGTTCGCGATACACCGGCGCAGAGCAATCTAGCCCGCAAAGAAAGGCTTTCCAACGTAGCGAACGCCTTTGCTATCGACCCGCTGCGCCAGCGCGACCTAGAGGGCAAGCACGTGCTGTTAGTGGACGACGTGATGACCAGCGGAGCTTCTTTGCGTGCCGCCGCACTGCCCCTGCGCCAGGCAGGGGTACGGCGCGTCACCGCGCTGGTATTCGCCCGCGCAGAAAGCACGGATTAAGCGCGGGCCCAGCGCTTTGGGGCCGCGCGACAATGTGGGCATGCTGCATATCGTTTTGGTTCATCCGGAAATTCCGCCCAATACTGGCAATGTGATCCGCCTAGCCGCAAACACCGGCTGCAGCCTGCACCTGATTGAGCCGCTGGGTTTTTCCATGGATGACAAGCACATGCGTCGCGCCGGTCTGGACTACCACGAATACGCCAGCGTGCAAAAACACGCCAGCTGGCAAGCCTTTATCGATGCCGCCAGCCCAAAGCCCGAGAGGATGTTCGCGCTGACCACGCGCGCAACCCGCAGCCCTTATGCGGTGCAGTTTGCCCTGGGGGACTGGCTGGTGTTTGGCTCGGAAACCGCGGGCCTGCCGCAGGCCATACGCGACAGCTTTGCCCCCGATCAATGTCTTAAATTACCTATGCAAGCAGGCCAACGCAGCCTGAACCTGTCCAACGCGGTGGCAGTGACCGTGTTCGAAGCCTGGCGACAGCTGGGTTTTACTGACGTTTAGCCGTAGAGGCGGGAAATCGATTCGGCCACGCACACCGGTTTGGTGGCGCCTTCGCGCTCGGTAGTCACTTCCCAGGTAAATTGGTAACCGCCTTGGTCAATCGCATCAGCGGCCACCAGTTTGATGTGCGCCCGCAAACGGCTGCCCACTGGCACCGGACCAACAAACCGCACCCGGTTCAAACCGTAATTCACGCCCATGCGCACCTGGTCGATGTGCATGGCCGACGCGAAAAACAGCGGCAGCAGGGACAGCGTCAGAAAACCGTGGGCAATCGGCGCGCCAAAGGGCCCGGCCTGGGCGCGTACCGGGTCCACATGAATCCACTGGTGGTCGCCGGTCGCCTGGGCGAACTGGTTGATCTGCTCTTGGGTGATGGTGACCCAGTCGCTAGTGGATACGGGCTGCCCGGCCAAAGCAGCAAGCTGCTGCAAATTTTCAAAATTTCTCATAGAAATAGCTTTTTTTAAAAAGACACCTACCGAATATCAAGCTTCCAGCCACTTGCCAATGGACTTCCATTGCGCTCGGTCCTGCTCCATCCGGCTGGTCTGCACATCAAACACTGTGAGCCCGTTGGCTGCCAGGTGTACGTAATTCTGGGTATCGCGCAGGGTACCGACCTTGGGTAAATCAAGCGATTGGACAAATGCCAACAATTGATCCGCCGACAGCGTGCGTTCATCTACCCGCATAGCCACGATGCCCACCTCTACGTTTTCGGCATGGCGGCTGGCCGCCAATTCATCGAGAAAACTGCGCGTGGCGTAGATATCAAAAATACTGGCCTGTAAGGGCACCAGCACCTTGTCCGCCCACTTGAGCACGTCTTTGAGTTGCTTTCCCGCCAAGGCAGCGGGGGTATCGAGCACATAGTGGTCTGCGCCCTTGGGCGGTTTGCTGAATGCCTCCGGGTCCACGTCCCAGTAGCTAATAGGCTTGGCCGATGGCGGGCGCAGCGAGAGCCACAAACGCGCCGAATGCTGGACATCGGCATCGCCAAGCATGACCGAGTAGCCGCGCGAGGCTAAATAGCCAGCGACGTGGGTGGACAAAGTAGACTTTCCAACCCCGCCTTTGGGGTTGGCAATGGCAATACGTGTCATACGGTGTTACCTTTTTGCAATGGGTTTGCCTAACAGGGCAATGGCGGCCATTATGTAGCGCCTTAAGCGGTGAAGGCTGGGAATTTTGCACTACGCGTACCCTTGCGCCGCGGGGCTCAGGCAAATCCGTCCCAGACCAGTTTGATACCGGTAAGTAACATCCCGGCATACACCAAGCGGTAAAACAAGTCCTGGCTGACATGGCGCGCCAGTCGCACGCCGGACCACACGCCCAGGGGCGCCAGCGGCAGCAACACCATGGCGGTCGCCATATTGCGCAGATCGAGCAGGCCCAGGTAAGCGTAGGGAATCCATTTGCACAAATTGAGCACAAAAAAGAAAAACGACATGGTTGCGGCAAAAGTCACCGGGCTCAGGCGCAGACCAATGAAATAGGCGTTGACAGGCGGCCCGCCGGCGTGGGCTACAAAGCTGGTAAACCCGGAGATGGCCGACAAAACCCGGCCCAGCCAAACCGGTGGCATAGCCACGGTGGACGCTTTCCAGAACAGGCGCTGGGCCAGAAACACCAGGGTCACCACGCCCACTACCGCCGATACCGCGTTGGGAGGTACCAGCTTGAACAACAAAGCGCCCAGCACAATGCCCAGCACACCAAATGGCAGTATGCGGCGCAGCAGCACCGGGTCAAAGTCTTTGCGAAAGGCCGCGCTGCCCAGCACGTCCATCACCAGTAGCAGCGGCATCAAAATCGCAGCTGCCTCGGCCACGGTGACAGACAAGGCCATCATCGGTACCGCCAAAGACCCAAAGCCCGCACCAAAACCACTTTTGCTCACATCCAAAAGCAAAACGGCCGGAATCGCCACCGCATAAAAAAACGGATCGTTAATCAAGGGCCAGGCGTCAAACATAGGGGTGCAATTGCCCTTCGCGGGCTAAAACGCCCATGGTAACCTTGCCCTATGTTCAACCCCTCCCAAGAGGATGTGCGCCGTTTTTTTTGCTCGGCGTATGCCAAATCGCGCAACGCCCAGCCCATGGACGCCATCGAAACCCTGGCCGGCCAATGGATTGAGGAGCATCCGCAGTACCACGCCGATTTACAAGACCAAGAGGCCGCCATCACCCGCGTTTACCCCGAGGGCAGCGGTCAGACCAATCCGTTTTTACACCTGTCCATGCACTTGTCCATCAGCGAGCAATGCAGTATTGACCAGCCGCGCGGTATCCGCCAGGCGGTGGAACTGCTGACGCACAAGCGGCAATCGCTGCACACGGCCCACCACGACGCCATGGATTGCCTGGGCACCATGTTGTGGGAAAGCCAGCGTGCCGGGCGGCCGCCCGATGGGCAGGCCTATATCGACTGCGTGCAGCGCCACGCCACCCGCGACTGAGCGCAGATACACCCCATGCGCGGGCCCAAGTGCCCATCTACGGGCACAAAAAAACCGCCCGAAGGCGGTGTTTTGTTGAGGACGCGCCGGATTAACGGAACCGGCTCTCAGGCACGGTTTTGAGCACGCCGGGCAAGCTGCCCACGTAATTGGCCAGTTCTTTGAGTTCGGCGTTGGAGAACTGTTTGGCTACTCCACCCATGATGGCGTTGCCCCGGCCCACTTGGGAGTTGCCTTCGGCTTTATACGATTTGAGGGCCACAAACAGGTAGTCGTTGTGTTGACCGGCGATCATGGGATAGCTGGGGTCGATCGGCTTACTCAGACTTTCGCCGTGGCAGGAAGCGCAAGCGCCTTTGGCCACCAAGGCTTCACCGGAAGAGGTGCCACCGCCAACTTTCTCCAGCGGTTTGGCATTGGCATCGACACCCAAAGCGCTGAAGTAGGCTGCCAAATCTGCCATGTCCTGGTCCTTAAGGGAAACCGCGATACCCCGCATAGTGGGGTGCTTGCGCTCGCCTTTTTTGTAGGCGTTCAGGGAAGCAATAATGTATTTTTCGCCTTGTCCGGCAATCTTGGGCACCTTGTGCACCTCGGGAAAGCTCGCCTGGTAGCCCACGATGGAGTGGCAGCCCAGGCACATGGCGTTTTTCTTCTCACCGGCTTTGGCGTCGCCCTTGATCTCCTGTGCAAAAGCGGCTGTGAGGGTCACTGAAGCGACAACAAGTGCGATGAGGGAGCGGAGCAATGGGTTCATTTTGCGCGGACAATCGGATGAATATTGGTATAAATTGAATCGCGAATTATATCGACCCCACTCCCGTCCCGCCGCCTACGCCATGCTGACCGGCCCCGACCGCCGGACGGCCATTCGATAAGGGCAGGTTCTGCCGGGCACATTGACCGCTTTAGCCCCAACCTTTTTGCCGCGCCATGAAATTTACCGGTTCCAAGAATTACGTCGCCACCCAGGACTTGATGTTGTCTGTTAACGCGGCCTCCACATTGCAACGCCCGCTGCTGGTCAAAGGTGAGCCGGGCACCGGCAAAACCATGCTGGCCGAGGAGGTGGCCACCGCGCTGGACCTGCCGCTGCTGCAATGGCACATCAAATCGACTACCAAAGCGCAGCAAGGCCTGTATGAATACGACGCCGTGAGCCGCCTGCGCGACTCGCAACTGTCGGACATCGACGGCGGCGAGCGGGTCAAGAATATCCATAACTACATCGTCAAAGGCGTGCTATGGCAGGCCTTTACCTCTGAAACACCAGTGGCCTTGCTGATTGACGAGATCGACAAAGCAGATATTGAGTTCCCCAACGACTTACTGCGCGAAATCGACCGCATGGAGTTTTACTGCTACGAAACGCGCGAGCTGATCCGCGCCAAGCACCGCCCGCTGGTGTTTATTACCTCTAACAATGAAAAAGAGCTGCCGGACGCGTTTTTGCGCCGTTGTTTTTTCCACTACATCAAGTTCCCGGACCCGGCGACCATGCAAAGCATCGTCGATGTGCACTTCCCGGGCCTGAAAAAAGACCTGCTCAGCGCCGCCATGAAAACCTTTTACGAGGTGCGCAACCTGCCGGGCCTGAAGAAAAAGCCCTCCACCAGCGAATTGCTGGACTGGCTCAAACTGCTGCTGGCAGAGGACATTCCGCTGTCTGCCCTGCAAGCCAAGGACGACAAGATGGCGGTGCCGCCGCTGGTGGGCGCTTTGCTGAAAAACGAGCAGGACGTCACGCTATTTGAAAAGCTGATGTTTATGCAGCGCAACAACCGCTGAGATGGAAAAAAAACCGCGCGTTGATTTCCTGGCCGTCGGCATTTCCGACGCCATCGGTTTCGTCGTCGGATGCCTCACTGGCTATTGGCTGGGAAAACTCATAGGGATGGACGTATTTGCAAGGGGTTACGACAACTCCAGCATGGGCGGCATTGTGCTGGTCGGGCTGGGCGGCGGACTGGGCTTGCAATTGGCGCGGCGCTGGCAGCAAGGGCGCAAAGATAAAGACTAATAAGGGAGACCACTTTGGCTTTTGTTGATCCTGTGGACTTGTCAGGCTATGGCGTGGCGCTAACCCCGCTGGCGCTGGCGCACGAGATGGGGCTGCGCGCCGCCGCTGCCGACGGGGCGCTGTGGAATTTGCGCGTCACCTCGGTGCCCGAACCGGAAAACACAGGCCAATACATCCAAGACGCGCTGGCTATGCGCGCAGCGGGCAACCGCTTTGCGTTTGCCGTGTTGGACAAGTCTGGCGGCACGGTGATTGGCTGCAGCAGTTTCCACGACATCCTGCCCGCCGTGAAGCGGGTGGAAATCGGCTACACCTGGTACGCCAAAAGCAGGCAGCGCAGCCACGTCAACACTGCCTGCAAGTTGCTGATGATGACCCACGCCTTTGAAACCCTGGGCTGCCATGTGGTGGGCTGGCGTACCGATAATTTCAACTTCGCGTCCCAAGCGGCCATAGAGCGCCTGGGTGCGCGTAAGGATGGCGTGATCCGCGGCCATGCGCTGCGCCGCGACGGCACCATCCGCGATACCGTGATGTACAGCCTGCGCTCGGGCGAGTGGCCGGAGGTCAAGGCGCAATTGCTCTATTCACTGCACAAGCCCCGCTGAGGAAGTACATGCTGATTGATTTTTTTTATACCCTGCGCTCGGCCAAGCTACCGGTATCGGTCAAGGAATACCTGACGCTGATGGAAGCGCTGCAAAAAGGGGTGGTCGGCCCCAATGTGCCCGAGCCGGCTAGCGGTGAAGAAGCTTCAGGCTATGCGATTGACGACTTTTATTTTCTCAGCCGCACCACGCTGGTGAAAGACGAAAAGCATTACGACAAATTTGACCGGGCCTTTGCCGCCTACTTCAAGGGCGTAGAGCAAATTGCAGACTTCACCAAAGAAATTCCCCTGGAGTGGTTGCGCAAAAACTTGGAATTGCAGCTCAGCCCGGAAGAACTGGCAAAAATAGAAAAAATGGGCTGGGACGAGCTGATGGAAACGCTGCGCAAGCGCTTTGAGGAACAAAAAGAGCGCCACGAAGGCGGTAGCAAGTGGATAGGCACCGGCGGCACCTCGCCTTTTGGCGCCTACGGACACAACCCGCAAGGCATCCGCATTGGCCAAGACAAAGGGCGCAACCGCAGCGCCGTCAAAGTCTGGGACCAGCGCGCCTACAAGGACTACGACGACACGCAAGAGCTGGGCACGCGCAACATCAAAGTGGCGCTGCGCCGCCTGCGCAAATTCGCCCGCGAAGGTCATGAGGACGAGTTGGACCTGGACGAAACCATCAGCAAAACAGCAGCCAACGCCGGCTACCTGGACATCAAGATGCGCCCGGAGCGGCACAACAACGTCAAAGTGTTGCTGCTGATGGACGTAGGCGGCACCATGGACGACCATATCGCCCGGGTGGAAGAGTTGTTTAGCGCCACCAAAACCGAGTTCAAGCACCTGGAGTTTTATTACTTTCACAACTGCGTGTATGACTTCATGTGGAAAAACAACCGCCGCCGCTTTGCCGAAAAGTTTGCGACCTGGGACATCATCCGCAAATACAACAAAGACTACAAGCTCATCTTTGTGGGCGACGCCACCATGAGCCCCTATGAAATATTGCAGCCCGGCGGCAGCGTGGAATACAACAATGAGGAAGCCGGCGCCGAATGGCTACAACGCCTGACCAGCGCCTTCCCCAAATTCGCCTGGATCAACCCCGAACCGCAAGGCGTTTGGCAATACCGCCAAAGCATCAGCGTGGTGCAGCAGCTGATGCAGCAGCGCATGTACCCGCTCACCCTCAAAGGGCTGGAAGATGCGATGCGGATGTTGACCAAATAGGCTTTAAGCCACTAAGTTGCGGTAAAAGTACCGCACCTAAAATGCCGCAGCCCTCGCCGTAGCACAATGGATAGTGCGCATGCCTCCTAAGCGTGAAATTCAGGTTCGATTCCTGACGGCGGGACCAGCCGCTCTTCAGGACCGCGGTTTGGCGTTTTCCGGGTCGTACAAAGCGCCATAGCCCACCGCCTCCACTTTGACCGGATAGACATCGTCAAAGTACTGGATCTGCAGCTCGCGCCCCACTTGGCAATACGCGTGCGGCAGGTAAGCGAGCGCAATGTTCTTGCCGATGGTCGGCCCAAACGCGATGCTGGTGGTGTAGGAGCGGCGGCCTTGGCTGTCGATCAGGGTGTGGCCGGTCGCAGGGTCCATCACCGGCAGGTTGCCCATTGGGTAGCGGGCCACGCCGGTACTGTCGATGTTGTGGCGCATGGTGAGCGTGCACAGGTATGCCGGTTGATGTTCGCGTTCGCGGAACTTCAGGTGCGCCGCTTTGCCGTGGAAATCAGCCGCCTTGACCTTGGGGCGGGCCAGGTCGCATTCCATCAGGTTGTATTCGGTCAGCAGGTCGCCGTTTTGCAAGCGCAGGCTCTTTTCCATGCGGCGGCTGTTGGCGTAGGTTTCTACGCCCACGGGCGTCACGCCCAAGGCAAACAGCGCGTCCCACAGGGCCAGGCCGTCCTCGTATTTGAAGTGCAATTCCCAGCCCTGCTCACCCACATAGGAAATACGGAAGGCCAGCACCGGGACGCCCGCAATCTTCAGGTTACGAAAGGCGGTGAAGGGAAAGTTCTCATGCGTCCAGGCATCGGGCGCATCGGCAATCTTTTGGATGGTGGCGCGCGCATTGGGGCCCCACACGCCGATACAGCCGTAGGCGGTCGTGGTGTCGGTAACTTTCACCTGAGCGCCACGGTCCTGCGCCATACGCTCAATCCACACCAGGTCGCGGTGGCCGGCATCGGCGCCGTCGATGACACGGTAGTGGTCCTGGGCCAGGCGCAACACGGTCAGGTCGGCGCGCACACCGCCTTTGGCGTCCAGAAAATGGGTGTACACGCCCTTGCCCACGGGCGTGTCGCCACCCACTTTGGCCACGCAGATGTACTCCAGCAGATCGGCGGCATCCGGGCCTTGGACATCGATTTCGGCGAAGTGGGAGATGTTGATCATGCCCACGTCCTCGGTCATTTTGAGGTGCTCGGCATTGGACACACGCCAGAAGTGGCGGTTGTCCCACTCGTTGGCGCGCACCGGCACCTTGTCGCCATAGACCGCCAGCAAATGCTCGTTGCTGGCGTAGCCATGCGCGCGCTCCCAGCCCGAGAGTTCCATAAAGTAAGCGCCCAGCGCTTTTTCGCGCTCGTAAAACGGGCTCTTGAAGATGCCACGCCCGGCGCTATAGGGCTCGCGGTTGTGCACCGGCGGGTTATAGATCTTGAAGGCACCCTCGTAGCAGCGGTCATGGATGTATTGCTCATCCTGCTGGTAGGGATAGATGCGGGCTACGTCAATGCGGGCGTGGTCAATGTGCGTGTAACCATCGGTCATCCAGTCGGCCACGATTTTGCCGACACCGGGGCCGTCTTTGACCCACACCGCTTCGGCGTACCAAAGCCCGCGCACCTTGGACGATTCACCGATCGACGGGTTGCCGTCGGTCGTCACCTGCAACAGGCCGTTGAAAGAGTATTTGTCGTCGTAGCCCAACTCTGCCAGGATCGGCGTCAGTTCAATGGCGCGTTCCAGCGGCGCCATGATTTGATCGAGCTCCAGATCGCGCTGCGAAGGCGACAGGCGCGCCTGCTCTTTCTCCAGCAGGTCGCGCGGATGGCACATGCGCGGGTTCTTCTCTTCGTAATAGCCCCATTCGATCTGGCCGCCC